>NZ_ANAZ01000010.1:0-271585 GCF_000340985.1 Nocardiopsis valliformis DSM 45023 | reverse complement strand
GCTGTCCTGGGCCACCTGCGAAGCGTGGTTCGCCGCCCGGTTGCAGGCGTGCAGGGTCGCCTCAAGAACCCTCGCCTGTACCGGCGAGGGCAACAACTTCACCCGCACGACCACCTTCATGATCGAACACACTAACGACACCACCCCCGCCCGCGGGGCCAAACCACAAAACTCCCCTGAAACCCAATGCGCGCTGCTGCCTGCGCTCATGGTTCAGCGGGCAAGGCGATTCCTCCCGGGCGCGAACGCCCGGGCCTCCTCGCCAACAAGCAGGTGAAATGGGCCTTCGGGGTACCGGCGGAGACCAGGGCGTTCACAGCGGCCAAGGGCATCCGTGACATCGGGGCCGGGCGGAAACGGATGCCCGGTAGCAGCGGGCGGCGCCCCGGAAGGTTCCGGGGCGCCGCACTTCTTCGCTCGGGTCAGGCTCGGGTGTCGGAGCCGCGGAAGGCGGTCCAGTGGTCGATCATGCGGCGGGCCTGGCCCTGGGTGAAGTGGGTCATGCAGGCGTCGTCGCTGTAGTTCATGAAGTTGGTGACGGGGTCCTTGCCCGGCAGGTGGGGGCAGGTGTTCCGGCCCTTCGGGCAACCCGCCGCGGCCTCACGTTCGTACGGGGTGTCGTCCACGTAGTCGCCCGGGCTCTGGCAGCCGTTCTGGAACGTGTGGAACAGCCCCAGCCAGTGGCCCACCTCGTGGGTGCCGGTGTGACCCTCGTTGAAGCGGTCGCGCTCACCGCCCGGGAGGGTGTCGTGCGCGATGACCACGCCGTCCTGCGCCGAGTGGTTCGCGTAGTTCTGCGGGAAGGTCGAGTAACCGAGCAGCCCGGAGTCGAGTGCGGTGGTGTAGACGTTCAGGGTCTCGGGGCCGCCCTGGCGCAGGCGGGACCGGATGGTGTCGCGGTGCCGGTTGAAGTCGCCGAACCAGACGTTGTCAGCGTGGCGGGTGACGGCGGAGAGCTCGAAGCGAAAGCCCGTGTCGGTTCCCTCGGAGCCACGCGCGTAGTCCCCCCGGAAGGCGCGGTTGAGCACGTCGATCTGGTCCCGGATCCGCCGGTCGCTCACGTCACCCCGGCCGTCCTCGGCGGAGATCACGTGGACGACCACCGGAACCGTGTGTGGTGGGGCGAGCTCGCGGCCGCGCTGGGCGACCAGGGCCTCGCGCAACTGTTCCTCGTACTCGACGGCCTGCTCCGGGGTGACCTCCACCCCTTCGGCGGTGCCCGCACCGGGGTCGGCGACCCGGTTCTGCGACTCCCGGGCAGCCGTGTCGGCGCTGTCGGGCGCCCGGGGCTCCTGCCCGGGAGGACAGTAGTCGTCGAACGCGGCCACCGGTCCGGGCCCCGGGGGCTCGGGATCGGCGGGCTCCGGCAGCGTGGTCGCCACCAGACCGGTCAGCGCGAGTGCGCACAGGGTCAGGCCGGACCAGGTCGCGGCTGAGCCTCCGCGCGGGCTTCGTCCAATCACCTCACGGACTGTAGTTGTCCGATTGCTTTGCGATTGGGAGCCTTGCGCAGTCTTGCTAAGTATTTGCCCGATTCGACCAACGGGTGACCACTGTGGCTCTACCCCCGCCCCTGGCCTCGGAACCTACTTCTGGCCCACGGCCCAGGCCCGCAGCTTGGCGATGCGCTCGCGGATCTGCGGTGGGCTGGCCTGCGCGACCGGCGGCCCCCCGCAGGCCCGGCGCAGTTCGTTGTGGATCACCCCGTGCGGCTTCCCGGTGCGGTGGTGCCAGGCGCCGACCAGGTTGCTGAGGTCCTTGCGCAGCTCGGCGAGGACCTCGTGGGTGGGCCCCGACTCCTCCTCCGGCTCCGCCTTGCCCTTGGCCTTGCGCTGGCTCGCGTGGATGTCGGCCTTGCGCTTGCGCAACAGCTGGGAGACCTGTTCCGGGTCGAGCAGCCCGGGCAGTCCGAGGAAGTCCTCCTCCTCGCTGGAACCGGCCGCGCCGCCGCCGTACTCCAGGCCGTCGTAGAGCGCGCGGTCGAACTCGGCCGCGGACTCCATGGTCTCGAAGGGGAGCTCCTCCCCCGCGTCCGGAGTGTCCTTCTTCTTGTTGGCCTCCTTGAGGAGGTCCTCCTCCGGGTACTCGTCGTCCGAGGGCTGCTTGTCCAGGACGTGGTCGCGCTCGCGCTCCATCTCCCCCGCGTACTCCAGCAGGGTCGGCACCGACGGCAGGAACACCGACGCCACCTCGCCTCGTTTGCGCACGCGCACGAAGCGGCCGATGGCCTGCGCGAAGAACAGCGCCGTGCTGGTGGAGGTCGCGTACACGCCGACCATCAGGCGGGGCACGTCCACGCCCTCGGAGACCATCCGGACCGCGACCATCCAGCGGTCGTCGCTCTTGGAGAAGCGGGTGATCTTCTTGGAGGCGGTGGGGTCGTCGGAGAGCACCACGGTGGCGCCCTTGCCGGTGATCTGGCGCAGGATGCGCGAGTAGGCGCGGGCGTTCTCGTGGTCGCTGGCGATGACCAGGCCGCCCGCGTCCGCGTGGGTCTTGCGGACCTCGGTCAGGCGGCGGTCAGCCGCCTGCAGGACCTTCTTGATCCAGTCGCCCTTGGGGTCCAGGGCGGCCCGCCAGGCCTGGGAGAGCGCGTCCTGGGTGAGGGGCTCGCCGAGTCTGGCCGCGAGCTCGTCGCCCGCCCGGGTCCGCCAGCGCATCTCACCGGAGTAGGCCATGAAGATGACCGGGCGCACCACGCCGTCCTCCAGCGCGGGCCCGTAGCCGTAGCTGTAGTCCCAGGAGCAGCGGCGCACCCCCGCGGAGTCCTGGACGTAGTCCACGAACGGGATGGGGTTGATGTCGGAGCGGAACGGGGTTCCGGTCAGCGACAGGCGGCGCGTGGCCGGGTCGAAGGACTCGCGGACCGCGTCGCCCCAGGACAGGGCGTCGCCCGCGTGGTGGACCTCGTCGAAGATCACGAGGGTCTTGCGCGCCTCGGTGCGGTTGCGGTGCAGCATCGGGTGCGCGGCGACCTGCGCGTAGGTGACGGCCACACCGATGTACTGGCGGCCGAGAGCACCCTGCCCGTTCTTGAAGTCCGGGTCGATGGCGATGCCGAACCGGGCCGCCGCCTCGGCCCACTGCTTCTTGAGGTGCTCGGTGGGGCAAACGATGGTGATCGCGCGTACCGCGTGCTGCCGGAGGAGTTCGCTGGCCAGTGTGAGGGCGAAGGTGGTCTTGCCCGCGCCGGGTGTGGCCACCGCGAGGAAATCGCGTGGCTGCCTGCGGAAGTACTCCTCGAAGGCCTCCCGCTGCCAGGCCCGAAGGCCGCTCAGGCGATCCTCCGCCGTGGTCTGCGTCACCGTCATTCGTTCTGTCCCCCGTTGCTCACCTGCTTGAGGTTAGCGGCCGCCGGAGACCGATCCGGGAGCCCCGGCAGTGGTGCCGCGCACAACGCCCGTCCCCGGGCGTATCCGGTAGGACACGCCCGTGCCGTCCCGGTACCGGCTGCCACCTCGCCCAACGGCAAACGGCACGGTGCTTGCCGCACCGCACCGCGCCGTCGTTCGAGAACCGTCTCGAAAGCCTTGCTCCAGGCCTACCTCAGCCCTCGTCCGCAACGTCCGTTCTAGGCCCCGTCGCCTTCCGCCGACACCTCTTCCGCCCCGGGGCCCTCCTCGGCCTCAGGCTCCCCCTCCACCTCGACAGCCTCGGGGTCGACCTCGCCCTCGGGTACCTCGGCGCCGCCGATCCCGGTCGTGTCCACCGCGCCGTCGTTGAACGGCATGTGCGGGGAGATCGCCGGAAAGGCGAAGAACCACAGCAGCGCGGCTCCACCTGCAAGCAGGCCCACCGCCATGATGAACTTGGAGGCCCAGGGGCCGGGCAGGATGTGCCAAATCAGTCCGTACATTCGTGTGTCCCTTCCCCTACGCGTCCGGCGCCATGTGGGCGATGCTGTCGGGCATGCCCTCGGACTTGGGCGTGGTCTCGGTCAGTTCCGCCCACACGATGAGCCGGTGCGTGTTGTTCAGCTTGGGGGCACAGGTGGTGAGGGTGAGCAGGGCCCGGCCGGGCTCCTCCTCGGAGGCCTCCTCGAAGGGGTCCGGGGTGACCACCCAGAAGTCCTCGGGCAGGACGGTCTCCTCGCGGAAGACCTCGTAGGTGTAGAAGTTCTCGCCGTCCTCCAGCACCATGACGTCGCCCTCGTTCAGCAGGTCGAGGTCCCAGAACAGGCCGGGGGTGCGGTGCGCCGCGACCCCGTAGTTGCCGAGTTCGCCGGGGGCGCTGTCGTACTGGGTGTAGCGGCCGGGGCTGTAGCGGATGTCGTCGGGCTCGGTGCCGTTGACCACCACCCAGTCCAGGTCCAGGTCCGGGACGTAGAGGCGGCTGTCGGCGCTGCCCGGGAGGGGTTCGGAGTCCGGTCCCCGCTCATCGGCGACGGCCCACGCCTCGTCCAGTCCGTCAGCCAGACCCTGCTGCTCACGGTCGGTCTCCCACTGGGAGCCGTACACCTCGTAGGCGGCGTAGAAAAGCATCAGCAGACCCGCCGTCAGGAGGATCTCGCCGAAGAACCGGACGAACCCGCGGACGACGTCGCCCGGGGTGGTCTTCGGTTTGCGGGCACGACGCCGTCGGCCCCGCGGGGCCCGCTCCCGGCCCTCGTCCGAGGGGTGGGGCTCATCGTGGGACTGCCGTTCAGTTGTGGACACCAATACGACCTACTCCTGTGGACGCTTTCGTGTGCACCCGGGTGACCGGAGGGGGACGACGAGCGGGACCCCCGTACGCGGATGCGGCAGGACTTCGACCTCGTGTTGGTACACAGCGCTGAGGAGCGACGCACTGAACACGTCGGCGGGGGTTCCCTGCGCGGCGACCTGTCCTCCGGAGAGTACCGCCACACGATGGGCGTACGCGGCCGCAAGCCCCAAATCGTGCAGGACCACGATAACCGCCCCACCGTGGGACGCCAGCGTACGCGCGATGGAAAGTACAAGTTCCTGGTGACGGATGTCCAGCGCGGCGGTGGGTTCGTCGAGCAACAGCAGGCCGGTGTCCTGGGCCAGGACCCGGGCGAGCATCACACGCGCCCGTTCACCCCCCGAAAGCGTGGGGAAGCGCCGGTCGGCCAGGTGGGTGACGCCGACCTGTTCCATGGCGGAGCGGGTGAGGGCGTCGTCTTCGGCCGGGGAGCTGAGGCCGGCCCAGGGCGCCCGACCCATGGCGACGAGTTCGGTGACCGAGAACGGGAAACTGACCGCGGCCTCCTGGGGCAGGACGGCGCGGCGCAGGGCGAGTTGGGGCGGGTTCCACTCCCCCAGCTCGCGGCCGAACAGGCTCACCGTGCCCGAATCCCGCTCGCCCTTGGCGGGGCCGCCGGTAACATCCCCCGACAGCGCGGAGAGCAGGGTGGACTTACCCGCACCGTTGGGTCCGACCAGGGCGAGGAGTTCGCCCGCACGGACGGTGAGGTCCACACCGTCGAGCAGGGCGCGCCCGCCCCGGCGGACGGTGACGCCCTCGGCGCGGACCACCTCGGCACCGGGTTCGACGGGTTCGGGGCGGGCGGGCGCACGGGTCAGCGGCGCGACGGCGGTGCTGAACCGCTGCCGGAGCCGCCGGCGCAACGGCGAGGCGGCCGAAGCGCTGACTGTGTCGGCCGTAGTCTCGGCGGCCAGGGTGGTGGCGGTGCCGGTCACGACCAGCCTCCTTGCTTGGCGCGGGTGCGGTGCAGCAGGTAGAAGAAGAACGGTCCACCCAGGGCCGCGGTGACGACCCCGAGTGGGATCTCGGCCGGGGCGGCGACGGTGCGGGCCAGCAGGTCGGCGGCGAGCAACAGCAGGCCGCCGCCGAGGGCGGAGGCAGGCAGCAGCACGCGGTGGCCGGGTCCGGTGATCATGCGGATGATGTGCGGTACGACGAGGCCGACGAAGGCGACGATCCCGGCGAAGGCGACCGCGGCCGAGGTGAGCAGGGCCATCGCGCCGATGAGCACCAGGCGCATGCGCTCGACGTCCACGCCCAGGTGGCGGGCGGGTCCCTCGCCGAGCGCGAGCAGGTCCAAGCGGCGGGCGTAGACCGGGATGACCAGCAAGCCCAGGAAAAGGCACGGCGCGATCGCGGCGACCTTGGACCAGGTGGCGGTGGAGACGCTGCCCAGCTGCCAGAAGGTGATGGTCTGGATCTCGGCGTCCTGGGAGAAGTTGGTCATCAGCCCGATCGCGGCCCCGGCGATGGCGTTGACCGCGATCCCGGTGAGCAGCAGGGTGACGACCTCGGTGCGGCCGCGCGAGCGCGCGAAGACGTACACGAACAGGGTCGTGGCCAGGCCGAACACGAAGGACGAGGCGATGATCGTCCAGTGGCCGAAGACGGTGAGTCCGGTGAAGATGATGACGATCGCGCCGACGGCGGCCCCGGAGGAGACACCGATCACACCGGGTTCGGCCAGCGGGTTGCCGAAGATGCCCTGCATCATGGCGCCCGCGCTGCCCAGGGCGGCGCCGACCATGATCGCGAGCACGACGCGGGGCAGGCGCACGTCCCACAGGACGGTGTGCGCGATCTGGTCCGGGGCGGTGCCCACATCGAGGCCCATGGCCCGCAGGATCGACGCGGCGACCTGGCCCGCGGGGATGGGGTAGGCGCCGACCCCGGCAGCGATGACAGCGACGGCCACGAGGCTGACCGTGAGGCCGCCCAGGAGGAGTCCGGCGCGCAGTCGGCGCAGGACGCGGCCGCCGCTGTCCGGATCGGGTTCGGTGGTGGTGTCGCTGCTTGCGGAGCGTTCGGAGAGGGCGGTCACGGGGTGTCGTCCTCTGCAGCCGTGTCCTCGGCATCCGAGCCCTCGGCGTTCTCGACTTCGCCGGTGATGGCCGCGAGTTCCTCGGCCATGGCCGTGATGACCTGGGGTGTACGGGGGCCGAAGTTGAGCAGGACCCCGTCCTCGAAGTCGATGACGGCGCCGTTCCGGCCAGCCGGAGTCTGGGCGACACCGGGGATCTCGACCAGCCCTTCGATGCCGCCGACGGACTCCAGGCCCTTGGTCATCACCAGCAGGACGTCGGGCTGGGCCTCGATGAGCGCCTCGGTGGTGATGGGGGTGAAGGCCACGTCCAGGCCCATCTCGACCCCGGCGTCGCGGGCGCCGATCTCGGCGAGCATGGCGTCGGCGCCGGAGCCCCGCCCGCCCAGGAGATAGACCCCGGCGGTACCGCGCAGGTAGAGGAAGGCGACCAGGGGTGAACCGCTGGCCTCGACGGAGGTCTCGCGGACCGAGGCCATCTGCTCCCGGGTGCGCTCGACCAGCCGGGTGCCGGACTCGGGGACGCCGAGCACCTCGGCGACGCGTTCGAAGCGCGGGTACATCTCGTCGAAGGACCAGGCCTCCTCGACGATCACCACGGGGATGCCGCTGCCCTGGATCTGTTCGATCGTCTCGGGGGGACCGGTCTGGGTGTCGGCGAGGATCACCGTGGGTTGGAGGGCGAGGACGGACTCGGCGGAGACGTCGTGGCCCTCGCTAATCACTGGCAGGTCGGCGGCCTCGTCGAAGGTGGCCGCCACGTCGCGGCCGACCACGCTGTCGCCGAGCCCGAGGGTGAAGACGATCTCGGCGAGGCCACCGGTGAGTGGCAGGATCCGGCTGGTGTCGGTGACCTCCACCTCCTCGTACTCGAGGGGGTCCGAGCTGGTGCGGTAGGGGTCCAGGATCACCGAGTCGACGGTGACGGGGAGCTCGGGGGTTTCGGTCTCCGCCAGGATCTGGAGGCGGTTCTCGGAGAGTCCGGGGATACCCTCGTCAGCCGGTTCGTCCACGGGAGCGACCGCGCCGGTACAGGCGGTGAGGGCGAGGGTGCATACAGCGGCCAGCAGAGCGGCGGCGCTGCGGCCCGGTCTGGGTCGTCCACGCAGGTGGGGACGGGGGACGGCGTGGGGCATGGCGGTCGCTTTCGGTTGATCCGTGTACCGGGGTGTCGCCTGGGAGCGGGGGCGCGACACGACCTTTTATATGACAGGTCGTCACAATCTTGACAACCCTGACGGTTCAGTGGTCAACTATTCCGGCGCGGGATCGAGTTAGGTAAGGCTCACTTCGCCAAGGTAAGCGTAACCTAAATTCTTCCCCAGGTCTCGCGGGTGACGGAACGCCGTCTGACCCGCACGAACGCGAAGGCCCCTGATGCACGCAGCGGTTCCCCTCCGTGGGCTTCTCCCACCAATGGCCGCCGTGGCGGCGGCGACGGTTCTTTCCGCCTCCGTCCCCGCGACGGCGTTCGCCGACCCGGTCGACGACATCGTCCACCCCCGCATCACCACCGTGAACCGCACTGATGGGCTCGATCCCGAGGGCGACACCGTCACGGTCTCCGGTATCGGACACGACCCCGGCAGCCGGATCGAGATCACCACCCGGGCCGTGCCCGCCGAGGCGGCCGACACCGAGGACGCCGGCGAGTCCGCGGTCCTGGACACCGAGAACACCGTCCTGACCGAGGTCGACGAGGACGGGCTCTTCACCGTGGACCTCAACACCGGCGTCGACTTCGCCGCCGAGGCCGGTCTGGACGCGACCGAGGACCCCTTCGAGATCGTCCTGACCGAGGCCGAGGCCGGCAACACCGAATCCGGCGAGGGCTCCGGGGCCACGCCCGAGCGGGGCGGCTGGGCCGAGATCGACGCCCCGGTCGAAGACCCTGAGGAGAGCACGACGCAGGCCGAGCCCTCCCCGGACGAGGTCGTCTCCGCCCCGGGCCCCGGCCGCAGCACGCCCGTGCTCGCCCCGGCGGCACCCCAGAACGCTCCGGTACAGGCCGCTCCGGTCGTCGCCGTGGTTCCGGTGAGCTTCGCCGCCCCGGCGAACGCGCCCCAGTCCCCGAACGCTCCGCAGACCCAGGCCGCGCCGCAGATGCTGCCGCAGAACCCGGCCAACCTGACGCTGACGGTCTCCAAGACCAGCGGGCTCAACCCCGACGGTGAGAGCGTCACCGTGACCGGCAGCGGCTACGACACGTCCAAGGGCATCTACGTCGCCCTGTGCGACACCGCCAACGCCAGTGCCACCCAGGCCCCCAGCCCCTGCATCGGCGGCGTAGACATGGACGGCGAGGGCGGGGCCTCCGCCTGGATCTCCAGCAACCCGCCGCCCTACGGCGAGGGCCTGGCCACCCCCTACACCGGCAGCGGAACCAACGGCGGGTTCACCGTCGAGCTAACGGTCAAGGGCTCGGACGAGCACACCGACTGCCTCTCCGCCGCCACCGACTGCGCCGTGGTCACCCGAAACGACCACACGCGCTCCAGCGACCGCGGCCAGGACACGTTCGTCCCGGTCACCTTCAGCGGCCAGACCGGCGACCCCGGCTCGGGCGGTTCCGGTGGCCCGGGCAGCAGCTCGGGTGATTCCGGAAGCGGCTCGGGCAGCGGCTCCGGTGACTCCGGCAACAACAGCACCGGCAACGGTTCCGGCGGCAGCTCCAGCGGCTCCGGCAGCGGCAGCAGCACGGGCGGTTCGGGTTCGGGCGGCGGCAGCTCCCTGCCCACCACCGGCGCGGCCCTGACCGGCCTGGTCCTGGCCGCCGCAGTGGCCGCCCTGGCCGGCGCCGCGGCGATGTTCACCGCACGCCGCCGCACCAGCGAGGAGCCGGCCACGACGGCCTAGACACCCTCTCTCAACCAGCCGTATCCGCCCGGTCCGGGTCCCCCTCGTCCCGGGCACCCACTGGGCACCCTCCGACCACGTTCTCCCTCGGCGGCCTCGCCGCTCCCGTTCCGCACGGGGCCGCCGCCCCACACCCCGCTCGGCCCCGGTGCGCGACCGGGTCCGGCTCCCGTCCATCCCCCGACACGAACAGGAACATCCATCTCATGAACACCACCACCAGCCGTGAGGGCGCGGCCGCGGGCAGAACCCGCCCGCTGCGCTCCCTCACCGCCCTGGCGGGAGCGGCCGTCCTGGGCGCCTCGCTCACCCTGGGCGCCGCACCGGCCCTGGCCGACGAAGCCCCCGTCTCCGTCGAAGGCGGCTCCGCCACCTGGGGCGTCAAGCAGTCCTTCCGCAACTACATCTCCGGCCCCATCTCGGGCGGCGGCTACGAGGCGGTCGACGGCGCCTCCGTCAATGCCGACGGCACCCTGGACTTCCCCACCGCGGAGGGCTCGGTCTCCAAGGAGGACTCCTCCGGTGAGGTGAGCTTCTTCGGAGGTGTGGTCTTCACCGGCCACGACTACGGCCAGGGCCCGGTCCTGGAGATCCACGTCAACGACCCTCGCGTGGAGTTCGACGGCGCGGGATCGGCCACGGTCTACGCCGACATCACCAGCCGCGAGTTCAAGGGCGCCAACCCGGCGCTGCCCCCGGGCGACCTCATCTCGTACGGCGAGGTGGCGGTCACTGAGCTGACCGGCGCCGAGGTGGAGGTCGAGGGCGACGAGATCGTCTTCACCTCCGCCGCGGGCACCATGCACGCCGACGCCGTGGAGCCGTTCGCGAGCTTCTACGGCGCCGGCGAGACGATGGACCCGTTTTCCTTCAGCACCGTGGCCGTCGAGGGTGCCGACCCGACCGACCCCACGGACCCCGAGGAGCCGGTCCACAACCCCCAGGTCCAGGTCAGCCAGACCACCGAGCTCGACCCCGAAGGCCAGGTCGTCCAGGTCGACGGCACCGGCTTCCGTCCCGGCGCGGGCATCTACGTCGCTCTGACCGGCATCGCCCAGTCGGACAGCTCCCACCCCGCTGACTGGTACGGCAGCGGCGTGTGGCTGCGCGACGGCTCCGCCCCCGCCGCGGACGGCACGTTCAGCACCGGCCTCGACGTCGTGGGCGCCTTCGAGAAGAGCGGCAACGCCTACGACTGCGTCGAGGACCAGTGCTACGTCGCGGTCTTCAACGACCGCCACGACCTGGCCAACCGCGACCAGGACGTGTGGACCCCGATCTCCTTCGCCACCGAGGACGGCGACGGAGATGGTGACAGTGACGGCGAGACCCCCGAGGGCGACCTGACCGTGCACAACGGCCGCGCCGACTGGGGCGTGAAGGAGTCCTTCCGCAGCTACATCGTGGGCAACATCGCCAAGGGCGAGATCAGCACCAGCGACGGCGCCAGCAAGAACGACGACGGCACCTTCGCCTTCACCGACGGCAGCGGCACCGTGAACCTGGACGAGTCCGTCGCCGAGATCGACTTCGGCGGCACCGTGCTCTTCGAGGGCCACGTCTACGGCGGCGCCGACCCGCTGCTGTACATGACCGTCTCCGACCCGCGGGTCGAGATCGACGGCGCCGAGGGCACTCTCTACGCCGACGTGGTGAGCAAGTCCCTGAGCAACGAGGAGCTCCTCACCTACGAGGACGTGGCCTTCGCCGACCTGGACCTGTCCGGTGTGGAGTACGAGCTGGCCGAGGGCGTCCTGTCCTGGGACCCGATCCCGGCCGCTCTGACCGCTGACGGCGTCCCCGCCTTCGCCGACTTCTACGCCGCGGGCGAGCAGCTCGACCCGATCACCCTGACCGTGAGCGTGGACGAGAACGTCCAGGTTCCCGGCGGCGGCACCGGCACCCCCGGTGGCGGCGACGGCAAGCCGACCCCCGGCCCGGGTGACGGCGATGACAAGCCGACCCCCGGCCCGGGTGACGGCGGCGGCAAGCCCGGTCTGCCCAACACCGGTGTGGCCCTGACCGGCCTGCTGACCGCCGCCGCGGTGGCCGTGGCCGCGGGCGGTACCGCTCTGGTCGCCGCCCGCCGCCGCGCGGGCGCCGAAGAGGGCGCGCAGGAGAGCGCGCAGGAGAGCGCGCAGGTCTGATCCTCCGCTCCGGCCCCGGGGGTTCAGCTCCCGGGGTCGAGATCCCGGCCCCCGTGCCCGGACACGACAAAGGCCTTGGCTCACCCGGAAGGGTTGGGTCAAGGCCTTTCGCGTACGGCCGAGGGGCCGTTCGACCGTGAGGTCGTTACTTCATCATTTCCTCGTACGTCCGCTTGCAGTCCGGGCACACAGGGAACTTCTTCGGGTCGCGGTTGGGCACCCAGACCTTGCCGCACAGGGCGATCACCGGGTCGCCGGTCACCGCGCTCTGGGTGATCTTGTCCTTCTGCACGTAGTGGGCGAACCGTTCCCGGTCACCGTCGTCGTGCGAGATATCCGGCCGGGTCTCGCTATCGGGAAGAACCTTGTTCAGGACATCCATCGCCATCGTCCTCACACCTTTCAACGTCTGCGTTCCACGGTATAGGGTGCCGCGCTCCACCCCATCAGTTCATGGTGGGATCGTCAGGATAGGTCGACAACAGGGCCAACTCACCCCCCTGTCGACGCAGCACCCGTGACCAGAGGGTTTCCGGAGAGCCGCCGAAGAGGTCGTCGGCGAGGGCGTCGACCACGAACCAGGCGCCGTCCCCGATTTCGCCTTCCAGCTGCCCGGCGCTCCATCCGGCGTAGCCCGCGAACACGCGCAGGGCGCTCAGGGAGGCGCCGAGGACCTCGGTGGGGGCGCCCAGGTCCACCATCCCGACCCCGGCCAGCGCCGGTCCCGGGCCGGTCCCCTCCAGCGGAGCCCAGCCCGGCGGCGCGTCTTCCGGGACGGCGGTGCCGAGGGCGAGCCCGGAGTCGGTGCCCACCGGCCCGCCGGAGAACATCACGGCGGGCGCGCTCGCGTAGGCGCCCCAGTCCGTCACCACCTCGTCCACCGGGAGTTCCAGCGGACGGTTGAGGATCACCCCCAGGGTGCCGTCATCGGCATCGTCCACGACGAACACCACGGAGCGACGGAAGGTGTCCTCTTGGAGAAGGGGGGCGGCCACCAGCAGGCGCCCGGTCAGAGTCGACTGGTCCATGGTCCACCTTTACCCGGAAAACCCGCCGGTGGTCACCCCCTCGGCATGCTCTCCCCACATCCCCTGTTCGTCCGTTACTCGGCCTGGCCGCGCTGGGCGACCTCGCGCACGGCGGTGGCCACGTGGTGGGACAGGTCCGAGTGGAAGACGCTCGGGATGATGTAGTTCGGGCCCAGCTCGTCCTCGGTGACCACGTCGGCCAGGGCCTCGGCGGCAGCGACCATCATGTCGGAGGTGACGTGGTGGCTCTGGGCGTCCAGCAGGCCACGGAAGAACCCGGGGAAGACCAGCACGTTGTTGATCTGGTTCGGGTAGTCGCTGCGGCCGGTCGCGACCACGCCCGCGTGCAGGTGCGCGACCTCGGGGTCGACCTCGGGGTCGGGGTTGGCCAGCGCGAAGATGATCGAGCCCTCGTTCATCTCGGCGATGTCCTCGCCCGCGAGCACATTCGGGGCGGAGACGCCGATGAAGACGTCGGCCCCGGCCACCGAACCCTTGAGGTCGCCGCTGTAGCCCTCGGGGTTGGTGTTCTCCGCGATCCAGCGCAGGTTGCTGTCCAGGTTCTCGCGGCCCACGTGTACGGCGCCGTGGACGTCACTGACGATGACGTCGCGCGCACCGGCGTGCATCAGCAGCTTGAGAATGGCGGTACCGGCCGCGCCCGCGCCGGACATGGCGATGCGGACCTCGGACAGCTTCTTGTTCACCACGCGCAAGGCGTTGCGCAGGGCGGCGAGCACGACGATCGCGGTGCCGTGCTGGTCGTCGTGGAAGACGGGGATGTCCAGCAGCTCGCGCAGGCGGGCCTCGACCTCGAAACAGCGCGGGGCGGAGATGTCCTCCAGGTTGATGCCGCCGAAGCCCGGGGCGATCAGCTGGACGGTGCGGACGATCTCGTCCACGTCCTGGGTGTCCAGGGCGATGGGCCAAGCATCGATGTCGGCGAAACGTTTGAACAGGGCGGCTTTGCCCTCCATGACGGGCATGGCGGCCTCGGGGCCGATGTTGCCCAAGCCGAGCACGGCCGAGCCGTCGGTGACCACGGCGACGCTGTTGCGCTTGATGGTCAGGCGGCGGGCGTCGTCCTTGTTGGCGGCGATGGCCTGGGAGACGCGGGCCACACCGGGGGTGTAGGCCATGGAGAGCTCGTCGCGGTTGCGCAGCGGCACCTTGGACTTCATCTCGATCTTGCCACCGAGGTGCATGAGGAAGGTGCGGTCGCTGACCTTGTGGACCACGACCCCCTCGACCCCGCCGAGGGCGTCGACGATGGCCTGGGCGTGCTCGGTGTCGCGGGCGGCGCAGGTGACGTCGATGCGGATGCGCTCGTGCCCAGCGGCCGCCACGTCCAGGGCGGTGATCATTCCGCCGACCTGCTCCACCGCGTTGGTGAGGCTGCCGACAGCGCTGCCTCCGGCGTCCAGTTCGAGTCGGACGGTGATGGAGTACGAAACGCTGGGAAGGGTGGCCACGTATTGCTCCTTGGCTTTTGCTGATGTCATGCGTCCGCGGGGCACACCGGCGGCCCCTCCCGTGGACGTACGGACCGACGTCGGGACTCTTCCACCGGGTGGTCGGGCGAACGGCCTGCACTCCGTGGCCTGGCCCGGTGGAAGCTCGTCGGCGCCTGCGCGCCGATCGGACCCGGGTCCGTGACGGTTGCGCGTCCCGCCCTGGAACACCCTGTCATCGGGTGTCCGGTACGGGCCTCGGCCGGTGGGCGGGGGCGGTACTCAGGAGCCCACGACCGAGTCGCCTCACCCTACCCGAGTCAAGCGGGTAACGTCAGCACAAGGTGACAATTAACGCTTTCGGAAAAAATCTCATAAATTCCCACTAGGATCCAGTGTCCATTGGATGCCTGCCGGGGTCTAACCGCCCCATGACCCCTGAGCCCGGTCGGCCGCCGCCCGCACCACGACATCGGCGCAGGCGTCGGTGGAGAGCGCGGTCGAGTCGATCACCAGGTGATAGTGGTCGGGCTCGGCCGGGTCCACGCGGTAGAAGCGGCGCACGTAGGAGGCCCGGGCCCGGTCGTTGTCGTCCAGCAGCCGCAGTGTGGGCGGGTCGGGCCCCCAGCCGTGGCCGCCGCACTCCTCCCGGTCGCCCGCGTCCCAGAGTTTCCTGGCCCTGCGCAGCCGGGCCTTCCGGCTTCCGTCCAACCGCACGTGCAGCGCGCCCGGATGATCGGCCAGGACCACCGCCGCGGCCCGACCCAGGATCACCCCGCCGTCGCGGGCGACGTCGCGGATGACGCGTTCGGTCTGTTCGACGAACTCGTGGTCGTAGAGGAGCCGGCCCTCGTCGTTGGTGGTGCCGATGAAGGCGGTGTCCACACTGCCCAGCGTGACGGTGGGCAGGCGGGCGGCGCTGGACAGGAGGCGTTCGAGCCCACCGGGGGCACGGTCGTCGCGCTGGAGGACCTCGTCCAGGGAGCAGCCGATCTCGGCCGCCACGGCGCTGGGCACCGCCCGGTTGAGGAAGGGGACGTTGAGCCGCGCGGCGACGGCGGGGCCGATCACGCTCCCCCCGGCCCCGAAGGTCGCCGAGATCGTGACCACGGGTTCGCCGCCGTGCGCGCGCGGTGCGTCGTTCATCGCCATGGGGCACCTGCCGGGTTCGCCGTGCGGACCGGTGGACCGCAGCTGTTGCGAATCTTCTACCCCATTTTTCTACCCCTTGAGCGGGCCGCTATCCCCACCATCGCCAAAACAGCAAATACGTGCTGTTTTCCCACTCATAGTGACTCAATGGGATAAAGCACCCCGGAACGACCGATATCAACCGAATCGTTCCGGGGCAGGGGGGTACTGATCAGACCGGCACCGGTCAGAACAGTGCCGAGGTGAGCTTGCGGCGGGCCGCGTTCACCCTCGGGTCGCCCGCGGGCAGCAGCTCGAAGAGGGACAGCAGGTGCGCGCGCACCCGGTCGCGGTCCTCGTCGGCGGTCTGCTTGACCGTCTGGATGAGCCGGTCGAAGGCGTCCTCGAACTTGCCGCCGTACATGTCGATGTCGGCGACGGTAATCTGCGCGTCCACGTCGGCCGGGTCGTCCGCGGCGGCCTGGCGCACCGCGGGGCCGTCCACGTCCTGGAGGCGGCCGATCAGCCGGATCTGCGCGAGCTTGGCCCGCAGGTCGCTGTTCTTCGGGTCGGCGTCGATCGCCTTCTCGAACACGGCCGCGGCGGCCTCGAAGTCACCGCGTTCCAGAGCCGCCTGGGCCTGCGCGCTGATCGGGTCCGCCTCGGGTTCGGGCTCGCCGCCGAGCTCCTCCTCCGGCATCACGGCGGGGTCGCCGTCCACCGTGCCAGGGTGCCCGGGGGGCAGCATGCCCTGCTGGGCGAGTGCGCCGAAGACCTGCGTCAGGGCCTCGCGCAGCTGCTCCTCGGTGGCCGGGCCCTGCATCAGGGGCATGACCTGGCCCTGCACGGCGATGATGATCGTGGGTGTACCGGAGACCCGGAGCGCCTGCACCAGCTGCGGGCTGGCGTCACTGTCCACCTTGGCCAGGAGCCAGTTTCCGCCGGAGCCCTTGGAGAGCTTGTCGAGGACCGCCTCGACCTGCTTGGACTGCTCGGACCAGCTCGCCAGCACCGCCAGCACGACCGGGGCGGCCATCGACCGCTCCAGCACCTGCTGGAAGTTGGACTCGTCGGCGTTGACGGAGTAGGGGTTGGATCGACCGGCCGACTCCTCGGCGCGCTGCTTGGCCTCACGCTCCAAGGCCGCCTTGCGCGCCCCGAGGTCAACCGCACTGTTCGGTGAAAAGTCCGAAGGCTGCATGTTCCCTATCCTGCCGCATCCCGGGACGGCACGAGGACCGCCCCGGGAAGCCCTTAGCGAACCCCTGCACCAGGGGGTGTTCTTTTTCGTTCGTTCGCCGGGGAGGCCAATCTTCTGCAACACAGTGCAGGAGGAGGCAAGCCGCTAGCGAGGAACGAGCGTCAGGCGCCGCCGACGACGAAGAATCCCTCCGCAAAGGCGGAGAACACGCGCCAAAGCGAAGCGGAGGCGCGAAACTAAAACTGCGGGTCCTCCGTGTACGTCCCAAACTCCTCGCCCATCGTGGCGCAGATCTCACCAAGGGTGGCCTCGGCGCGGGCGGCGTCCATGATGAGCGGGATGAGGTTGCCGTCGTCGGCGCGCACGCCCTGTAGGAGGCGGGCCAGGGCGCGGTCGACGGTGTCCTTGTCGCGGGCGGAGCGGCGTTCGGTCAGGACGCGCTTCTGTTCGTGCTCGACCTCGTGGCTGATCTTGAGGATGTCCAGCTCACCGGAGACGGTTGCGGTGTGGCAGTTGACGCCGACGATGCGCTTGTCGCCCTTCTCCAGGGCCTGCTGGTACTGAAAGGCGGATTCGGCGATCTCGGAGCTGAAGTAACCGTTCTCGATCCCGGCGAGGATGCCGGAGGTCATCGGGCCGATGTGGTGCTCGGCATCCGCTCCCCCGCCCATCTGGAGGATGTGCTCGAAGATCCGCTCGGCCTCGGCCTCGATCTCGTCGGTGAGGGCCTCCACATACCAGGAGCCGCCCAGGGGGTCGGCGACGTTGACCACCCCGGTCTCCTCCATGAGGACCTGCTGGGTGCGCAGGGCGATCTCGGCGGACTGCTCGGTGGGCAGGGCTAGGGTCTCGTCGAGGGCGTTGGTGTGCAGGGAGTTGGTGCCGCCGAGCACCGCGGAGAGCGCTTCGACGGCGGTGCGCACGACGTTGTTGTAGGGCTGCTGGGCGGTGAGGGAGACCCCGGCGGTCTGGGTGTGGAACCGCAGCCACTGGGCCTTCTCGGTCTTGGCGCCGTAGGTGTCACGGATCCATCGGGCCCAGATGCGGCGGGCGGCGCGGAACTTGGCGATCTCCTCGAAGAAGTCGATGTGGGCGTCGAAGAAGAAGGACAGCCCGGGCGCGAAACGGTCGATGTCCATGCCTCTGGACAGGCCGAGCTCCACGTAGCCGAACCCGTCGGCCAGGGTGTAGGCCAGCTCCTGTGCGGCCGTGGCTCCGGCCTCGCGGATGTGGTAGCCGGAGACGGAGAGCGGTTTGAAGGCGGGGATGTGCTCGGCGCAGTACTCCATCAGGTCGCCGATGAGGCGCAGGTGGGGTTCGGGCGGGTACAGCCACTCCTTCTGGGCGATGTACTCCTTGAAGATGTCGGTCTGGAGCGTGCCGTTGAGGCCGCCGATATCCACGCCCTGGCGCTCGGCAGCGACCAGATACATGCAGAAGGCCGGGATGGCCGGTCCGCTGATGGTCATGGACGTGGTGGTCTCGCCGAGGGGGATGCCGTCGAAGAGCAGGTCCATGTCGGCGACCGAGTCGATGGCGACGCCGCAGTGGCCGACCTCGCCGAGGGCCTGCGCGGAGTCGGAGTCGTAGCCCATGAGGGTGGGCATGTCGAAGGCGACCGAGAGTCCGCCGCCGCCCTGGGCGAGGATCATCTTGTAGCGCTCGTTGGTCTGCCTGGCGTTGCCGAAGCCGGCGAACTGGCGGATGGTCCAGGCGCGGCCGCGGTAGCCGGTGGGGTAGAGGCCGCGGGTGTAGGGGTACTCGCCGGGCCAGCCGATCCGCTCGAAGCCGGGGACCTCGGCGCCAGGCCGGGGGCCGTAGGCGGGTTCGAGGGTGCGTCCGGACAGCGTGGTGAAGTCGGCGTCGCGCTTGCGTGCGGAATCGTAGCGGCGCTGCCAGCGGTCGCGTCCGGCCTCAATGTGGTGGGCCCCGCCGCCGTTGGTGGGGTCTCCTGTGGTGTTCGCCATACCAAGATAGTAGGACGTCCAACTAAATATGTACAGAAGAGGCGTCCGTGGCGCCTGCGCGCCCGGACCGCCCCTGGTTAGCGCCCTTCGACGGCCCCGGCGACCGGGGCGGGGAAGTCACCGAAGTCCACCCGCAACCGGGTGAACATCTCGTGCATGCGCCAGAGTTCCTCGTCGGAGTAGCAGCCCAGACCGAAGTCCATGCCAAGGAGTGCCTGGGTGGCCTCCTCGGTGACCTCGCGCCCGGCGTCGGTGATCTCCGCCAGCACGCCGCGGCCGTCGCTCGGGTTGGGGCGGCGGAGCACCAGGCCCTGCCCCTCCAACCGGTCGATGGTGTTGGTGACGCTGGTGGGGTGCACCATCAGGCGCTCACCGATCTTGCCCAGCGGCAGCGAGCCGGAGGAGCTGAAGGTGAGCAGGACCAGGGCTTCGTACCGGGCGAAGGTCAGACCGAACGGCTTGAGGGCACCGTCCAGCTCGCCGATGAGGATCTGCTGCGCGCGCATGAGGGAGGTGACCGCCGCCATGGCGGGCGAGGCACCCCATCTCTGACTCCAGTTGTCGTGAGCGCGCTCGATCGGGTCGAACGGAAGGTTCAAAGGGTTTCCCACGCCGTCACTCTAGGCCGTCTTCCGCAGATGCCGAACGGCGTCCGTGTTCAGAATCGAGCTTCGGAAACGCCTTCCACTCACATCAACGCCTCCCTGTCAAGGGCTTTCCATGGCCACAAGGGGACAGAAGTCCACCGAGTCGACTGGTCCGCACCCCCACCTCGGAAACGCCACTGGTTGCGCACCTCACAGGGGTCGGACACGAGGCACACGTGAAAAAAGCCGAGCGGAGCTCATTGACGAGCCCAGAAACTATTAGTTAAGTTTCCTAAAAATTTAATTCCCCATGTCAGAGGCGTCGAGATGACTCAGCACCGTTTCCGGTCTCGCTCACCACCCCCACACTCGCGGTCATGTTCCTGTGCACCCGAACCCCGCTGTCGGCATCCTCTCGCCGACGGTCGGCACCCTTCCCCCACTGCCGCTCACGCACCAGGAGACCTCACAACGTGAGAACCCCACGCATCAGAAACCCGCTCGCGGCACTGTTCGCCGCGCTACTCGTCATCCCCCTCGCGCTGTTCACCACCCCCGCCTCCGCCGACACCTCGGACGTCACGGTCACCTACGTGGAGTCCGGGCGCTGGAACACCGGCTACGGCGGCCAGCTCACCATCGACAACGCCTCCGGCGCACCTCTGTCCGACTGGACGGTCCGGTTCACCCTCCCCCAGGGCAGCACCATCACCAGTCTGTGGAACGCCTCCCACTCGGTCTCCGGCGGCATCCACACCATCACCCCGCCCTCGTGGGGAGCCGCCGTTCCCGCCGGAGGCAGCTACTCCATCGGCTGGAACGGTGCGCACACCGGCGGCGAGACCATCCCGCAGGACTGCACCGTGAACGGCAACCCCTGCTCGGGCGAGCCCGGCGATCCGGACGAGGAACCGCCCACGGCCCCCGACGGCCTGACCGTCACCGGGGTCACCGCCAGTGCCGTCTCCCTGTCCTGGGGCGCGGCGACCGACAACGTCGCCGTGGCCGGGTACGAGGTGATCTCCGACGACGAGGTAGTCCGCGCGGTCGGCGCCGAGACCCTGAGCGCCACCGTCAGCGGCCTGGCCGCCGAAACCGAGTACACCTTCACCGTCCGCGCCTACGACACCTCCAACAACCGCGGCCCGGAGAGCGAACCGGTCACCGTCACCACGGAGGAGAGCAACGGCGGTGGGCCCATCGACCCGAACGAGGACCTGCGGGTCGCCTACTTCACCCAGTGGGGCATCTACGACCGCGGCTACCTGGTGAACAACCTGGAGACCTCAGACACCGCCGAGAAGCTCACCCACATCAACTACGCCTTCGGCAACGTCAACGCCGGCGGTGAGTGCTTCATGGCCAACCAGCTGGGCCAGGGAGACGCCTGGGCCGACTACGGCCGTTCCTTCAACGCCGCCCAGAGCGTGGACGGGGTCGGGGACGTGTGGAGCCAGGACCTGCGCGGTAACTTCAACCAGCTCCGCAAGCTCAAGGAACTGCACCCGGACCTGAAGGTCAACATCTCGCTGGGCGGCTGGACCTGGTCCCAGCACTTCTCCGACGCCGCGCTCACCCCCGAGTCCCGCGAGCGCATGGTCAGCTCCTGCATCGACCTGTACCTGAAGGGCAACCTGCCCACCTTCGACGGCGCGGGCGGCCCCGGGTCGGCCAAGGGCGTCTTCGACGGCATCGATCTCGACTGGGAGTGGCCCGCCTCCTCCGGCCACGAGCACAACGTGGTGCGCCCCGAGGACAAGGAGAACTTCACCGCCCTGGTCCAGGAGTTCCGTGACCAGCTCGACGACCTGGAGGCCGACACGGGGCGCGACTTCGAGCTCACGGCCTTCCTGCCCGCCGACCCGGAGAAGATCGAGCTGGGCTTCGAGATGGACCAGCTCATGCCCAACTTCGACTTCGTCACCATCCAGGGCTACGACTACCACGGGGCCTGGGAGGACACCACCAACCACCAGTCCAACCTGCTCGAGCACCCCGACGACCCGGGGCCGAACGTCTTCGCCACCGACACCACCATCCAGGCCTACCTGGACCGCGGGGTCGACCCGGCCGACATGGTGCTGGGCCTGCCCTTCTACAGCCGCGGCTGGACGGGGGTTCCGGCCGGACCCAACGGTGACGGCCTCTTCCAGGACGGCACCGGTCCCGCTCCCGGCAGCTATGAGCCGGGCATCGAGGACTGGAAGGTCGTCAAGAACCTGCCCGGCTTCGAGCTGCACCGCGACAACGACCTCGGTACGGCCTGGCTGTACGACGGCACCACGTTCTGGACCTACGACGACGAGATCGCCCTGACGCAGAAGACCGACTGGGCCGTGGACAACGGTCTGGGCGGGGTCATGATCTGGTCCATCGACGGCGACGACGCGGACGGCAGCCTGATGGCCGCCGTGGACGCCGCCCTCAGCAGCTAGGCACTCAACCGCTCACGCTGCCTCCCCCGCATCATCAACCACATGAGAAACCGGAGCCCCGACCACTTCGGCCGGGGCTCCTATCTCTCAAGCGGACCAAAGTCAAGGCTTTCTCATGGCCGCAAGGGGACAGTTCCGGACTCGGGCCACTGGTCCAGTCCGCCAACTCGGCAGATCCGCTGGAAGAGCGAGGCGCCACCGTGAAAACCCGAGATCCGGCGGAGAAACTTCCCCGTAGGGCGTTGACGCCGCCCGTAATTATTAGTTAAGTTTCCTAAAAATTTATCCCCCCACGTCAGGGCAGCGAGAAGCCCTCAGGCCCCTGACTCCGACTCCGCCCCCCACAGGAGACTCGCGACGTGAGCTCACGACGACTCAGAAACCGCCTCGCGGTGGTGGTCGCCACCGTAGTGGTGGCACCGATCGCCCTCTTCGTGCCACCCGTGACCGCGGAGGAGGCCGACACCGCCGACCTCCGGGTCACCTACGTGGAGTCCGCCCGCTGGAACACCGGCTACACCGGCGAGATCACCGTCCACAACGCCTCCGGCACGGACCTGTCCGACTGGACCCTGGAGTTCAACCTCCCCGAGGGCAGCGGCGTCCACCAGCTGTGGAACGCCACCCTGGAGGGCTCCGCCGAGGACGGCTACACCGTGACCCCGCCGCACTGGGGCGCCACGATCCCCGCCGGGGGCACCTACGAGTTCGGATTCAACGGGATTCACACCGACGGCAACAGCCACCTGCTCAACTGCACCGTCAACGGCTCCCCCTGCGCCGGTGAGCCCCACCAGGGCCCCCAGCACGGTGACCTCAGCGTCGCCTACTTCACCCAGTGGGGAGTCGAGGAGCGCGGCTACCAGGTCCGCGACCTCATCGACTCCGGCAGCGCCGAGAAGCTGACGCACATCAACTACGCGTTCGGCAACGTCAGCGCCGACGGCGAGTGCTTCATGACCAACGAGCCCGAGCAGGGCGACGCACAGGCCGACTACGGCCGGCTCGTCCCCGCCTCGGAAAGCGTCGACGGCGCCGCCGACGGCCCGAACCAGCCCCTGCGCGGCAACTTCAACCAGCTGCGCAAGCTGAAGGAGCAGTACCCGAACCTGCTCATCAGCGTCTCGCTGGGCGGCTGGAACTGGTCGGAGCACTTCTCCGACGCCGCGCTCACCGCCGAGTCCCGCGAGCGCTTCGTCAGCTCCTGCGTCGACCTGTACCTGAAGGGCGACCTGCCGCTGATCGACGGCGCGGGCGGCGAAGGCGTCGGCTACGGCGTCTTCGACGGCATCGACCTCGACTGGGAGTGGCCCGCCTCCGACGGCAACCCGCACAACGTCGTCCGCCCCGAGGACCGGGAGAACTTCACCGCCCTGGTCCAGGAGTTCCGCGACCAGATCGACGAGCTCGGCGAGGAGACAGGACGCCACTTCGAGCTCAGCTCGTTCATGCCCGCCGGCCCCTGGCGGATCGACACCGGCTACGAGCTGGACGAGATCATGTCGAACTTCGACTTCATCACGGTGCAGGGCTACGACTACCACGGCACCTGGGAGAGCGTCACCAACCACCAGTCCAACCTGGCCCCGGACCCACGCGACCCGGGCGACGTGATCTCCACCCAGACCACCGTGCAGGCCTACCTGGACCGCGGGGTCGACCCGGAGAAGATCGTGCTGGGCGTGCCCTTCTACAGCCAGGGCTGGACGGGTGTGGAGCCCGGACCCGAGGGCGACGGACTCTTCCAGCCCGCCGCGGGCCCGGCCCCGGGCACCTACGCCTACGGCACCGAGGAGTACCGCAACCTCAAGGAGCTCTCCGGCTTCGACCTCTACCGCAACGACGACCTCGGCACCGCCTGGCTCTACGACGGTGAGACCTTCTGGACCTTCGACGATGAGGTCTCCATGACCCAGAAGACCGACTGGGTGACCGACAACGGTCTCGGCGGGGTCATGATCTGGTCCATCGACGGCGATGACTCCGAGGGCAGTCTGCTGACCGCCATCGACGCGGCGCTGGGAAAGTAGCGCCCACAGACCCCCGCCTCCGGTCTCGGCCGGAGCGGGAACCAGCGGCGTCGGTGCTCTGATCCGGGGAGCACCGCCGCCAAGGCCGGGGCAGACCGACGTGCGACGGTCCGCCCCGGCCGCCTTGTGTCCCGAGGTGTCACCGGGGCACTGGGGTTCTCCGCTGTGTCTCCACACCGGCGAGCGACGCCGGCCCGGGTCACTCGCTCGGGTCGGCTCCCAGTTCCTTCAGCAGCAGGTCGGCGGCGGCGTAGGGGTCTCGCTCCCCCGCCGCGACCTCTCCGGCCAGCCCGTCCAGGCCGCTGTCCGCGCCCACTCCGCCCATCCGGGCGCGCAGCAGGTCCAGCACGATCGCCTGCACCTCGTCGCGGGCGCGCTCGCGACGCCGGGCGGTAAGCTCACCGGACTTCTCCAAGTGGGCGTAGTGCTCCTCGACCCGCGCCCAGAGCTCGTCGATCCCCTCGTCCTTGGCGGCGACCGTCATGACGATCGGCGGCTTCCACTCCGCCTCGTCCCGGTCCTTCATCGCGACCATCTGGCGCAGCTCGCGCAGGGTGACCTTGGCGCCGTCACGGTCGGCCTTGTTCACCGCGAACACGTCGGCGACCTCCAGCACCCCGGCCTTGGCCGCCTGCACCGAGTCACCCATGCCGGGCGCGCACAGCACGACGGTCGTGTCCGCCTGACCGGCGATCTCCACCTCGGCCTGGCCCACGCCGACGGTCTCCACCAGGATCACGTCGAACCCGGCCGCGTCCAGCACCCGCAGCGCGTGCGGGGTGGCCCACGACAGCCCGCCCAGGTGCCCGCGGTTGGCCATGGACCTGATGTACACCCCCGGGTCGGTGGCGTGCTCCTGCATCCGCACCCGGTCGCCGAGCAGGGCGCCGCCGGTGAAGGGTGAGGAGGGGTCCACCGCCAGGACCGCGACGGTCAGGCCCTTGGCCCGCACTGCGCGCACCACTGCGTTGGTGGTGGTGGACTTGCCGACCCCGGGCGACCCGGTGAACCCGACTACGCGGGCCCGGCCGGTGTGGGGCGCCAGACCCGCCATGATCTCGCGCAGTTCGGCGGCACCGTTCTCGACCAGGGTGATCGCGCGGGCCAGCGCCCGGCGGTCACCCCCGCGAACCCGTTCGACCAGCTGGGGGGCGTTCATGCGACTCCTCGATTGTGACGAGCAGATAAGAGAAGGGGCGGGGGCTTGTGGCCCCCGCCCAGTACGTTCTCACCTCGGCCCGGCCCGCGCACGGACCGGGGGTGGTGTCCTCGCAGTCCTACTCGGCGGGAACGGTGAACAGCAGGGCGTCGCCCTGGCCGCCGCCACCGCACAGGGCGGCCGCGCCGAGCCCGCCGCCGCGGCGACGGAGCTCGTAGATCAGGTGCAGGGCGATGCGCGCGCCGGAGGCACCGATCGGGTGACCGATCGCGATGGCGCCGCCGTTGACGTTGACGATGTCCTCCGAGACCCCGAGGTCCTTGGTGGACTGGATGCCGACCGCGGCGAAAGCCTCGTTGATCTCGATGAGGTCGAGGTCCCCGACCTCCTTGCCCGCCTTAGCCAGCGCGTGATTGATGGCGTTAGAGGGCTGGGAGTGCAGCGAGTTGTCCGGGCCCGCGACGTTCCCGTGCGCGCCGATCTCCGCGAGGATCGGGGCACCGAGCTCCTCGGCCTTGGCGCGGCTCATCACGACCACCGCGGCGGCGCCGTCGGAGATCTGCGAGGAGGAACCGGCGGTGATGGTGCCCTCGCGGTCGAAGGCCGGGCGCAGCTTGCCCAGGCTCTCGGCGGTGGTGCCGGGGCGGATGCCCTCGTCGGCGGAGAAGACGACCGGGTCGCCCTTGCGCTGTGGGATCTCGACGGGGACGATCTCCTCGTCGAACAGGCCCTTCTCCGCGGCAGCGGCAGCGCGCTGGTGGGATCGGGCGGCGAACGCGTCCTGCTCGGGACGCTCAATGCCGAGCTTGCTGTTGTGGCGCTCGGTGGAGGCACCCATGGAGTCGCCCTCGAAGGCGTCGGTGAGGCCGTCGTGCGCCGTGGCGTCCAGGACCTCGATGGAGCCGTACTTGTAGCCCTGTCGCGACTTGGGCAGCAGGTGCGGAGCGTTGGTCATGGACTCCATGCCGCCCGCGACCACGATGTCGAACTCGCCCGCGCGCACGAGCTGGTCGGCCAGGGCGATGGCGTCCAGGCCGGACAGGCAGACCTTGTTGATGGTCACGGACGGGACGTCCATGGGAATGCCGGCCTTGACGGCGGCCTGGCGGGAGGGGATCTGACCGGCGCCCGCCTGCAGCACCTGTCCCATGACCACGTATCCGACCTGTTCGCCGCTGATCCCGGCGCGCTCCAGCGCGGCCTTGATCGCGAAGCCGCCCAGGTCTGCGGCGGAGAACCCGGCGAGAGAGCCGAGGAGTCGGCCGGTGGGGGTACGAGCCCCACCGACAATGACGGAACCGGGCATCTTAACTGGCCTCCAAGTGATGGGTGACGCACCTGGTCTGCAACGATACCCACACAGACCACATCGAAGTTCGAGAGGTTCGCCAGTGAGTGACGCACCCAGCCCCACCGGCCCGTTCTCCGGCCTGACCCGGTTGGACCACGTGGGGATCGCCTGCCGCGACCTCAACGCGTCCATCGAGTTCTACCGGACCACCTACGGCTTCGAGGTGGAGCACGAAGAGGTCAACGAGGAGCAGGGCGTCCGTGAGGCGATGCTCCGGATCAACGGCACGGACGACGGCGGCGCCACGTATCTGCAGCTCCTGGAACCGACCAGGGAGGACTCCCCTGTCGCGAAGTTCCTGGCCCGCAATGGCGAGGGCGTGCACCACATCGCGTTCGGCACCGGTGACGTGGCCGCGAGCGCGACCGGAATCGGCGAGCGCGGGGTGCGGGTGCTGGACGCCGAGCCGCGCACCGGCACGGGGGGTTCGCAGATCGTCTTCCTACACCCCAAGGACTGTGGCGGTGTCCTCACCGAGTTGGTACAAAGCACCAACTAGGGACACGCCCAAGGTGTGATTCGTCCGATTCACGTCACGGGGACGTTCCGGACACATCACAGCTTGAGTTCCACCGGTGCGGCTGACCACAGACCCCACCGGAAGTTACCCGAAACCCCCTTCCCAGGGGTTCCACGCTTGATAAAGTCGGCTAGCTGCCGGATGTGCTTTTCTTCCGGCGTTGGTCCATGTCTTGCAGTCCGGTCAGTGAGCCGGGTCAGTCGTACCCGCACGTGCCCACCGCACCGGGACGACCGTCGGAGGCGGTCAGGGTCACTCGAGAGCCCGTCGCACCAATCCGCCTGCGCCTCGGCCCGCACTCCCCGGGCACAACCCGTCCACCGGGGGCACAGCAGCCGCCCTCCTGTCTGCCCCTGGCAAGTTCGCAAGTAGCCGTCTCGCACCCGTTCAGGATTCCGCCACATGTCGTCAAACAACATTGACACCCAGCTCAACAACATCTTCGACGAAGACAACACTCCGCCCGAGTTCGACGTGGTGCTGCGTGGCTTTGACCGCACCCAGGTGCAGGACTACCTGGACGGCCTGCGCAACGAGGTCAAGCAGTCCAACAAGCAGCTCGAAAAGGCCAAGAACGAGCTGAACGCCAAGAACCGTCAGCTCCAAGAGCGGGAGCGCCCCTCCTACTCCGGTCTGGGCTCGCGTATCGAGGAACTGCTGCGCCTGGCCGAAGAGCAGGCCAACGAGCTGGTCCAGAGCGCCCAGATCGACGCCAACGACATCCGTTCGGCCGCTCAGATCGAGGCCGCCGAGATGCGCGCCGCCGCCGAATCGGAAGCCACCGAGGTGCGCACCCTCGCCCAGCGCGAGGCCGACGAGCAGCGCCAGGCCGCCGAGGCCGAGGCCGAGGAGATCAGCACCACCGCCCGCCGCGAGGCCGACGAGCTGGCCTCGACCACCGAGCGCGAGGTACAGAAGAAGCGTTCGGCCGTCGACCACGAGATCGCCGAGAAGCGCGCCACCTTCGAGGGTGAAATCGCCAAGCTGCGGACCACCACCGAGCGCGAGTGCGCCCAGGCCCGCGCCGCCGCCAAGCGCGAGCGCGACGAGACGATCCAGTCGGCCAAGAGCCAGGCCGAGGAGCTGCGCAAGAACGCCGAGCGGGCTTTCGCCGAGTCCGAGGCGCGCCGCACCGAGACCGAGGACCAGTTCGAGCTCCAGCTGGCCGACCGCCGCGCCGAGGCCGAGCGCCAGGACGCCGAGCGCCTGGCCGCCGCCCAGGCCGCCACGCAGAAGATGGTCAACGAGGCCGAGGAGCGCGCCGCCAGCGCCGAGCAGCGCGCCACCAACGCCAGCCAGCAGGCCGAGCAGACCCGCCGCGACGCCGAGAACCACGCCAAGCAGCTGGTCAGCAACGCCAAGAAGAACTCTGGGCAGATCGAGGCCGAGGCCAAGTCCAAGGCTGAGCACCAGCTCAGCGACGCCAAGTCCGAGGCCAACCGCATCCTGACGGCCGCCAAGAAGGAGGTCGACGAGCTCAACCGCCAGCGGGACAGCATCCAGTCGCACCTCCAGCAGCTGCGCCAGCTGCTCGGCGGTGGCGGCGGCGCCCCGGCCGCTCCGGCGGCTCCCGCGGCCCCCGCCGCGATCCAGCAGGAGGCCGCTCCGGCGGCTCCGGCCGCCCCCGCCGCCCCCGCGGCGGAGGAGCCCAAGCAGCCGGCCCACTCCGGCAAGGGCTCCGACGACGAGGACTGGTGGCAGGAGTAACGACCGGCCGCCACGGCTGAGTCGTTCCGACACGACGAAGGGCCCGGTCCCCAGAACACTCTCTGGGGGCCGGGCCCTTCGTCGTGTCCACCCCCGGTTGGGGGCGGGCCGGTGGTCCGCTACGCGGTGTCCTTCTCCCAGGGGCCGTCCCACTCCGTCGGCAGCGGACAGGCCTCGGGGTTGACCCGCTGGACGACCTCGTCGAGGACGCGGCGCACGTAGGGCTCGCCGACCCACAGGTGCTTGGCGCCGTCGACGCCGATGATCTCCGCCTGGGTGAGCGGCGCGAAGCGTTCGCGGGCCTCATCGGGCTTGAGGAAGTCGTCGTGTTCGGGGACCAGCGCCACGACCGGCTTGCCCGAGTCCGCCCACACCTTCATGTCCGCCTCGCCAGCGCGGTGCAGCGGCGGGGACAGCAGCAGCGCCCCCCGGACCTGCGGGTCGCAGCCCCACTTGAGGGCGAGCTCAGTGCCGAAGGACCAGCCCAGCAGCCAGGGTTCGGGCAGATCCTCGAACTCGGTGAACTCGATGGCGGCAAGGACGTCGTACTTCTCCGTCTCCCCCTCGCCGAACTCGCCCTCACTGGTGCCGTGGCGCGAGGTGGTGCCGCGCGTGTTGAAGCGCAGCACGGCGATGTTGGCCAGCGCGGGCAGCCGGAAGGACGCCTTGCGCATCACGTGGCTGTCCATCATGCCCTCTGCGGTGGGCAGCGGGTGCAGGCAGATGATGGTGGCGGCGGGCTTTCGCCCCTCGGGGAGGGCAAGCTCCCCGATCAGTTCCAGACCGTCGGCGGTGTGCAGTGTGACAGGTCGTCGCACGGCGGGCAGCACCGTGGTGGCTCGGATCTCCATGGCTCCTCTTCCGTCTGGTCCGGGTCAGTATCTGGGGGCCCTGGGAGAGCGTTGGGAACGCCGCTCCCAACAGGAGGAGTGCCAGTGGCGCCGGTCGCCGCCGTCGCCGTAGGGACGCCAGGCGACGACGTGGGGCATACCGGCGGGGATCTCCTGGGCGCAGCCGGGGCACCGGTAGACCTTGGTGGCGGCGGCGCCGGGGATCCGGCGGGTCACCCACTCACCGTCCGGCCCCGTCTCTCTGCGCTGCCCTCCAGTGATGCGCAACATGAGGGCGTCCTCGTCAGGAGGACCACCGGGGGCGTTGTTGCCCCGGGCGGCTTTGCGGCGGGGGCTGTTACGGCGCGGGCTCACCCTTCAAGGGTAGGAGAAAACAGACAGTGGCCGCCGTCACACCACAAGGGTGCGGCGACGGCCACCGGTCAGTCAGAGGCTGGAAGCGCTGGCCATGGCAGGCCCGGAACCCCTCAGCCGTTGCAGGCGCAGCCACCGCCGCCGTGGGAGGAGTCCTCCTCGGCGTCGGGGAGCATGTCCATGAGCAGCGGGGCGGGTACCAGGACACTGGTGAGACTGTACTCGCCCATCGCCACCAGGGTGGTGATGACGTTCTCCGCGCCGCGCTCCTCCAGGAGCTCGGTCGGACCCTTCGGGTAGCCGCAACCGAACCGCATGGCGGTGTCGACGTCCTTGGCGGTGGCGTAGCCGTCGCCGATCATGCGCATGGCGTCGTCGATCTGCGGCGCGATGAGCATCTCGCCCAGGTCGAGGGTCTCCTCCTCGCGCACGATCTGGGCGAGGCGGCTGGTGCGCTGGGGCTCGGGGGCCTCGTCCTTGGCACCGTAGAAGCCCTGGCCGGTCTTGCGGCCGAGCCGGCCCGCGGTGACCATGCGGCGCAGCAGCGGGGAGGCGGAGTAGCGCGGATCGCGGAACTCCTCCCAGAGCACGTCCATGACGGCCAGGCAGATGTCCAGGCCGACCAGGTCGGCGAGGGTGAGCGGGCCCATCGGAAGACCGGCGGCCTTCTTGACGGACTCGTCGATCTCCTCACGGGTGGCGATCCCGCGCTCGTAGAGGCGGATCCCGTCGTTGATGTAGGGCACCAGCAGCGCGTTGGCGACGAAGCCGCCGCGGTCGCCGATCGTGATCGGGGTCTTGCCGATGCGCTTGGCGACCTCGGTGACGACGTCGACGGTCTCAGGGCTGGTGGAGACGGTGGTGATGACCTCGGCCAGCTTCATGACCGGGGCCGGGTTGAAGAAGTGCAGACCGACGACCTTCTCGGGGCGGCCGGTCAGCGCGGCGATCTCGGTGACCGACAGCGAGGAGGTGTTAGTCGCCAGAATCGTGCCGGGCGGGCAGATCCGGTCGAGGTCGCTGAACAGATCGCGCTTGATCTCCATGCGCTCGGGGACGGCCTCGATGACGAAGTCCGCGTCCGAGAGGTCCTCGCGGGACGTGCTGAACGTGAGGCGGGACTCGATCGCTGAGCGCTCCTCCTCGGTGAGTTTGCCCTTGCTGACCGCACGCGAAAGGGACTTGTCCATGTGACCACGGCCGCGGTCGAGGGCGTCCTGGTTGATCTCCACCCCGACGACGTTGAAGCCGGCCCGGGCGAACACCTCCGCGATGCCCGCACCCATCGTGCCCAGTCCTACGACGCCGACCTTCTTAAATTCCTGCACCATGGGCCCCACCTTAGACGCCCCTCGCACCTGGCTCGCGCACCGGGACCAGATCTTTACTACTGGCCGGTAGCACCGCCTTCCTGGCCGCTTCCCAGCCCTTTGGCCCGGACCGGGACGACGGCGGCGGCCAGCGCCGAGAAGACCGCGCCCACCGCGAACACCGCGGGCAGTCCGGCGAGGGTGATCACGGCGGCCATCAGCACGGGGGTCAGCGTCGTGCTGACCGCCTGGAGCCAGTTCTGCACGGCCAGGGCGCGCCCGGCCCAGGCCGTCCCGGCGATCTCCGCCACGGAGAGGAAGGTCAGGCCGTTGTGCCACATCGTCAGGACCAGGCAGAGCAGGACCAGCGGGACGGCCGACCACCCCCAGGCGTTCGGCAGCAGGGTGAGCAGGACCAGGGTGATGCCGGAGACCACCGCCAGCCACCGCACCGGCCGCATGCGGTTCCCGGTCCGGTCCGACCACGCCCCGAGCAACAGCCGCCCAGCCGCCCCCGGGACCTGCGCGGCCGCGACCACCGCCCCGGCGGCGGGCGGGCTCCAGCCCTGCTCCTGGACCAGGTAGATGACTGTATAGACCATCAGGGTGACCTGGGGAACGCCGAGGAGCATACTCACGCCGTGCACCCGCCAGATGGTCCACCGGCGGTACGGGGACTCAGGGCGCGAGGTCGGGGTGGCTGGGGCCGGGGCGGCCTCCTCGGGCTTTGCGGCACGCTCTCGGGAACTCCCCTTCTCGGGCGCGCTCGCCATCGCCAGTACCAGGGGGAAGGCGACCAGCGCGAGCGCCCCGGGGAGCAGCATCGACCCGACGAACCCCCACGCGTCCGCCGCCCGGGGCAGCACCAGCGCGGCGAGGCCCACCCCCAACGGCAGCGCCGACTGGCGGATCCCCATGGCCAGCCCGCGTTCACTCTGTTCGAACCAGGTCAGTACCAGGCGGCCGCTGGCCGCGTTGACCGGACCGCCCACCGCGCCCACGAGCAGCATTACCGCGGCCACGCTCCACAGCTCCGAAGCCGTCCAGAGCAGGCCGAGCGCGCCCGCCGTGAGCAGCAGGCTCAGCGCCATGGTGACCCGCTCCCCCGCCCGGTCGATCACCACGCCCCACATCAGCAGGGTCAGCAGCAGCCCGAACGAGGGCAGCCCGGCGAGTATCCCCGCCTGCGCCGTGGTGACCCCGAAGGCCTCGCGCAGCTGCGGCAGGACAACCGGAACCCCGAACATCGCCGAGACACTGGCCACCTGCGCCACCATGCTGACCGACAGGATCATCCAACGGTTGCGAACGAGCATCCCGACAGCCTAGGGAGAACCGGCCCGGCTCTCCCCGCCGCCCCGCCCGCCCCGGTTCCGGGTCCGACCTCCGAACCGGCCTCGGAAGCCCGGCGGAGGCGGTAACGTGACGTCCCGTGCGTCTTGTCATCGCGCGGTGCAGCGTCGACTATGCCGGCCGGCTCACCGCCCACCTGCCCATGGCTCCCCGCCTGATTTTGATCAAGGCCGACGGGAGCGTGTCCATTCACGCCGACGACCGGGCGTTCAAGCCGCTGAACTGGATGAACCCGCCGTGCAAGCTGCGCGAGGAGACCGTCGAGGACGGTCCCGACGTGTGGACGGTCACGCACAGCAAATCCGGTGAGAAGCTCGTGCTGACCATGGAGGAGATCCTCCATGACTCCTCACACGAGCTCGGCAAGGACCCCGGTCTCCAGAAGGACGGCGTCGAGGCCCACCTCCAGGAGTTGCTCGCCGAACACATCACCACCCTCGGCGAGGGCTACACCCTCATCCGCCGCGAGTACCCGACCGCCATCGGGCCCGTGGACATCCTGTGCCGCGACGGAGAGAACAAGACCGTCGCGGTGGAGCTCAAGCGGCGCGGGGACATCGACGGCGTCGAGCAGCTCACCCGCTACCTCGAACTCCTCAACCGGGACCCCTCCCTGGCCCCGGTGACCGGGGTGTTCGCGGCCCAGGAGATCAAACCCCAGGCCAAGGTCCTGGCAGAGGACCGCGGGATCACCTGCGTGGTCCTGGACTACGACGAACTGCGCGGCATCGAGCCGGACACGCTGCGTCTTTTCTAGCCCCGGCCTCTCCCGGGGTCCGCACCCGGGAGTCGCTCCCGCCAAACCCCGCGCCCGTGTCCTCCGTTTGGAGGACACGGGCGCGTCTTCACGGCGGATACCCCCGCTCCCGGCCCAGCGGGAAGCTCGGAGCATGAGCGACACAGTGATCGAGGTCAACGGCCTCAGGAAGAAGTACGGCGACACCGAAGCCGTCGCCGGGATCGATCTGAGTATCCGACGGGGCGAGATCTTCTCCTTCCTCGGCCCCAACGGCGCCGGGAAAACCACCGCCGTCGAGATCCTGGAGGGCTTCCGGCACCGGGACGGCGGTAGCGCCCGGGTGCTGGGTGAGGACCCGGGAAAGGCCGGGCGCGCCTGGCGCTCGCGGGTGGGCATCGTCTGGCAGAAGGAGACTCAGGTCCCCAAGTTGCCGGTGCGCGACGTCGTCCGGCACTTCGCGGGCTACTACCCGCTCGCGCACGACCCCGACGAGGTCGTCGAACGGGTCGGGCTCGCCCCCAAGGCGAAGGAGCTGGCCGAGTCCCTCTCCGGCGGGCAGCGCCGACGCCTGGACGTGGCCCTGGGCATGATCGGCCGGCCCGAACTCCTCTTCCTGGACGAGCCGACCACCGGTTTCGACCCCAAGGCCCGGCGTGAGTTCTGGGGCCTGATCCGGGACCTGGCCGACGGCGGCACCACCGTCGTGCTCACCACCCACTACTTGGAGGAGGCCGAGGAGCTGGCCGACCGGGTGTGCGTGATCGCGCGCGGCCGTATCCGGGCCGTGGACGCCCCCGCCGCGCTCGACGGGCGCGCCTCCGCCCAGGCGACGGTGGGCTGGTTGGAGGACGGCCGGCGCCGTGAGATCCGCACCGACGAACCCACCCGGACCGTCTCCGAGCTGGCCGCGCGCTTCGTCGGGGAGGTCCCGGAACTGAGCGTGCACCGCCCCACCCTCGAGGAGACCTACCTCGGGATGATCCAGGACGACGAGGCCGAGGAGGCCGCGGTATGAGCACCCCCGCCACCGACCCCACCACCGACGCCACCGCCCCGCGGAGCACCGGACCCAGTGCCCGCCGCACCGCCGCTCCGACCGGTTCGCGGGGTCGCCCGCCCGGCCCGGTCCGGGTGGGTCTGTCCCGCGGCTGGATGGAGATCCGCACCTTCGCCCGCGAGTGGGAGAGCGTGATCTTCACCTTCTCCCTGCCCGCCCTGATCCTGGTCATGTTCGCGTCGATCTTCGACGGCCTCTACGACATGGGCATCCCCACGGTCGACTACTACCTGCCCGGCATCATCGCCATGGGCCTGATGTCGGTGAGCTTCCAGACGCTGGGCACGGCCATCGCCGCCGAACGCGAGTACGGCACGCTGCGCCGTCTGCGCGGCACCCCGATGCCGCCCAGCGCCTACTTCGTCGGCAAGACGGTCCTGGTGCTGTTCCTCGCCTTCGGTCAGCTGGCCCTCCTCCTTGCGGTGGCCGGGCTGTTCTTCGACGCCACGCTGCCCTCGACCGCGCAGGCGTGGGCCACCATCGCCTGGGTGCTGATGCTCGGCACCATCGGCTGTTCCCTGCTGGGCATCGCGATCAGCTCGCTGGCCCGCACCGCCCAGGCCGCCTCCGCCGTGGTGGTCGTGCCCTTCCTCATCCTCCAGTTCACCTCCGGCATCTTCGTCCCGGTGATGGTGCTGCCGGACTGGGTGCTCAACGCGGCCTCCCTGTTCCCGCTGCTCTGGATGGCCCAGGGCATGCGCGCCGGGTTCTTCCCCGACGAGATGGCCGCGCTGGAGCAGTCCGGCGCCTGGGATCTGCCCATGGTCGCCCTCGCCCTGGGCGCCTGGTGTGTGGTGGGCTTGGTGCTGACCCTGCTGACGTTCCGCTGGAAGACGCGTAAGGACGGATAACGACGATGACGGACCAGGAGCGGCACGCATGGGCCTTGGGCGGCTGGTGGCACGTGGCCTTCAGCGCCATCATGGCGGTCATGGTGGCGCTGGCACTGCTCACCGGCCCGGAACAGTGGCGGTGGCTGACGGCAGTGCTGCTGGGCTCCGTCGTGGCTGTCTACTTCGTCTTCGCCAAACCGCTGGTCAGCCCGGAGAAGGATTACCCGAGCAGGGGCCACTCGCTGGTTCTGATGGCTCTGATCCTCCTGCCCACCCTGCCCGCGGTGATCATCAACCCGACCCTGGTCCTCTCCCTGGTCGCGATCGCCCCGGTCTGCTTCATGACGGCGGGCAGCCTGCTCGCCGTCCCCACGGTGGGAGCGATCCTGATCCTGCCCAACCTGGTCTCCGGCCTCCAGGGCCGGGAGAGCTGGGATCAGGTCGGAGTCGGCCTGCTGATCAACGGCGCGATCCTTGGCTACGCGCTGTGGTTCGGTACCTGGATCGAGCGGATCGTGGTGCAGAGCGCCGAACGGTATGAGCTCATAGAGGCGTTGCAACGCAGCCGCGAGGAGGTCTCCCGCCTGTCCCAGGAGGCGGGGGCGCTGGCCGAGCGCGAACACCTGGCCCGGGAGATGCACGACACCCTCGCCCAGGGCTTCACCAGCATCATCACCCTCACCCAGGCTGTGGAGTCAGAGCTGGACAGCGCCCCCGAGACTGCCCGCCGCCACTTGGCGCTGATGCGCGAGACCGCCGCGGAGAACCTCGCCGAGACCCGCGCGATGGTGGCCGCCCGCCAGCCGGTCCGGCTGGACAGCGGCGGCTTGGACGCCTCGATCCGACGCATCTCCGAACGCCTCGGCCGCGAACTCGGTATCTCCGTGACCGCCGAGGTTTCCGGCACCCCTGAGACACTTCCCAACGATCTCCAGATCTGCCTGCTGCGTACCGCTCAGGAGGCCCTGGCCAACGTCCGTAAGCACTCGGGAGCCGACAACGCCCGGGTCGTACTCGCCTACACCGACGTCGGCGTGCGTCTGACCGTCGAGGACGACGGGGTCGGATTCGACTTCGCGGGGCCGGCCCACGGCAACGGCCTGGCCAACATGCGCCACCGCGCCGAGAGCGTGGGCGGCGTCCTGGAGATCAGCTCCGCACCCGGCGGCGGCACCACCGTCCGCCTGGCCCTGCCCCACGACGACTCCGAGAGTGAGGACGGGACTCATGACGCCGACGGGGCCGTGCACCACGAACAGACCCGCGAGGCCCGAGAGGAAAACGTGTCATGATCCGTGTCCTGCTGGTGGACGACCATCCCGTGGTCCGCGAGGGCATTCGCGGCATGCTCAGCGCCGAACCCGACCTGGACATCGTCGGCGACGCCGGTTCGGGCCCCGAGGCGGTGGTCCGGGTGGCGGCCCTGGACCCCGACGTGGTCCTGATGGACCTGCGTATGCCCGGCGGTGACGGCGCCGAGGCCACCGAACGCATCCGCGCCGAGCACCCGGGTGTCCACGTGCTGGTCCTGACCACTTACGACACCGACACCGACATCCTGCGCGCGGTCGAGGCGGGTGCCACCGGCTACCTGCTCAAGGACACTCCGCGGGCCGAGCTGGCCGACGCGGTGCGTTCGGCGGCGCGCGGCGAGACGGTGCTCAGCGGCCGGTTGGCAGGCAAGCTACTCACCGGGGTGCGGCAGCGCACCGAGCCCGAGGGGCCCGCGCTCTCCCCGCGCGAGGTGGAGGTGCTGCGGCTGGCCGCGGACGGGCTCACGAACGCGGCGATCGGCCGGGCCCTGCACATCAGCGCGACGACGGTCAAGACGCATCTGATGCGGGTGTACGAAAAATTGGGTGTGGGTGACCGGACCTCCGCGGTCTCCCAGGCGATCCGCCGGGGACTGCTCCCGGAGAAGTAGGGGTCGGTTGGGGGACTTCCCCGATGTCCGGCCCCTGCCCCTTGGTGAAGAATCAGAATATGGTGGAACCGATGAGCGAGCTCACCCCCCAAGAAGGCGGGAACGGTCGGATGCGCGCCTCCGACGCCGACCGTGACACCGTCGCGCACCTGCTCCGGGAAGCCCTGGCCGAGGGGCGCCTGGACCCCGACGAGCACAGCGACCGGTTGGACGCGGTCTACCGCGCCAAGACCGTCGGTGAGCTCGTCCCGATCACCGAGGACCTGCCGGACACCGGCTCGACGCCCACACGTGCCCCCGCACCCTCGGACTTCCGCTCGCCCCGCCCGGTGTACGGCGCGAGCCGGATCGTCAACGAGCGCCCCACCAGCCACAGCGCCATCGTCGTCATGGGCGGTGCCGACCGCTCCGGGAACTGGATCGTACCCAAGCGATTCGTCTCCCTCGCGATGATGGGCGGTGCCGAGATCGACCTGCGTGAGGCCCGGTTCACCGCACGTGAGACCACCATCTGGGTCGGTGCAGTCATGGGCGGCCTGGGAATCGTCGTGCCCGACGACATCCAGGTGCGCGTGCACGGGCTGCCGATCATGGGCGGTTTCGGCATCGACGGGAACACCCCGAGCGTGGTGGACCCGGACGCGCCGATCGTGCACATTCGCGGTCTCGCGATGATGGGCGGGGTCGTGGTCGAGTACCGGGCGCGCAAGCACCAGCAGCAGGACGAGGACGACTAGGGCGCAACCACCGGAAATCGCCAAGGCGCCACAACTCAGGCACATAAGACGTTCTGTGCACTTCGGGCCGTTCATCCAATCACATTGCACACCTTTACGTAAGGTCCATGGCTGATTGTGGCAATGTCCCGTGCCATCCCTTGCCTCGGTCCCGGCCTCCTGCAAGGCTTCTCCGGTATCTCGCCCACCCCAGGTGTCCATCCCCCAACACCACGGAGCGATGGACCCCCGTGAACCGGAGGAAGATCGTGCATCCGAGCAACCCTGGGAACCCGCCCGAGAAAGCGGGTTCGTCCCCCACCAGGCGGCGCACCGCCGTCACCGCCGGGCTCGCGGCCCTGCTGATGACCGCGGGCGCCCTGGCGACCTCCCCGGCCCACGCCGACGAGGTCCCACTGCCCGACCTGGTGACCGCCGAGGCCATCGAGGCGCACCTGACCAACCTCAACACCATCGCCGAGTACAACGGCGGTAACCGCGCCACCGGCACCCCCGGCTACGACGTGGCCGCGCTGTACGTCGAGGACCAGCTCAAGCGGGCCGGGTACGAGCCCTACCGCCACGAGTACGACTACGAGGCCTGGCGGGAGAACTCCCCCGCGGTGCTCTCCCAGACCACCCCGGAGAAGATCGACTACGAACTCGGGGAACACTTCGAGACCATGTCCTACTCCGGGGCGGGCAGCGTCCGCGGCAACAAGGTGACCGCGGTCAACCCCAACGCCGGGGACAGCGGCTGCGCCGCCGAACAGTTCGCCGACTTCCCCGAGGGCAACATTGCCCTGATCAAGCGCGGTAGCTGCCCCTTCGGAGAGAAGGTCCAGAACGCCGCCGACGCCGGAGCCTCGGCCGCCCTGGTCTTCAACAACGAGGACGAGGTCTTCCTCGGTACCGTGAGCGAGCTGTCCGACATCCCGGCGATCGGTGTCTCCGGGGTCCTCGGTGAGGAGCTCGCCTCGCTCACCCGCCACCTGCGCCTCAAGGTCGAGGTGGACTCCGAGGTCAACGTGGAGAGCTCCTACAGCATCCTCGCCGAGACCCCCGGCGGCCGTGCCGACAACGTGGTGGTCGTGGGCGGCCACCTCGACAGCGTCGAGGAGGGCCCGGGCATCAACGACAACGGCAGCGGCTCGGCCTTCCTGCTGGAGACAGCCATCCAGCTGGCCAAGCAGGAGGACCCGAACAACAAGGTCCGCTTCGCCTTCTGGGGCACCGAGGAGTCCGGTCTGGTCGGCTCCAACGAGTACGTGGCCGATCTGACCGAGGGCGAGCTCGACGACATCGCGCTCTACCTCAACTTCGACATGATCGGCTCGCACAACTACGGCCGCTTCGTGCTCGACGGCCGAATGGAGCTGCCGGGCTCCGGCGGTGCCCCGTCCGGCTCCGGCGCGATCGCCAAGGTCTTCGAGGACTACTTCGAGGATCAGGGCCAGGTCAGCGAACCCGGCGTGCTCAGCGGCCGCAGTGACTACTTCGCCTTCATGCAGGCCGGTGTGCCCTCCGGCGGTCTGTTCAGCGGCGCCGACGGCATCAAGTCCGAGGAGCAGGTCGAGTGGTACGGCGGTACCGCGGGCGAGATGTTCGACCCGTACTACCACACACCCGAGGACACGATGGAGAACATCAACTGGGACTCGGTGGCCGAGCTGTCGGCCGCGGGCGCGCACGGCGTGGAGTTCTTCGCCGAGAGCACCCTGCCGGTTAACGGCGTGCTGAGCCTGTCCGCGGTCCAGGTGGACCTGCCCCGCAAGGGCGACGCCTGGCTCCGCTAGTCCGCCCACGCGCTCACGGCCAGCCGTGACGTGAAGCCCCGAAAAAGGTGTGAGGGCGGCGTGAACCCCCCGGTTCCACGCCGCCCTCATCACACGGTGTCTCCCCCTCGCAGGCCCTCCCCGGACGTCCCCCCTCAGTTCCGTCCAGGTGTCCATGCATCAACACCGCTGGCAACTACTGTGTGTAGCTCCCTTGCTCCATAAGGTATCAGTGGCACAGGTCACCTTCACCCCCTGATACTGAACAGTTATCCTCCGTGACACAGTCGAGTTCAGAGCGGCTGCGACCTCGCCCGCACAGGGCCCTCGAAAACACGCTCTAGGGTGAGGGCATGACCAAAAGGGACACGGACAAGCCGGTAGTGCTGTCGAAGATCTATACGCGCACCGGTGACGCCGGAACGACGGCGCTCGGCGACATGAGCAGGACCTCAAAGAACGACACCCGCCTCATCGGCTACGCGGACACCGAGGAGGCCAACGCCGCCATCGGTGTCGCGCTGGCCCTGGGCGAGCTCCCCGAGGACGTGAGCGCCCTGCTGCGGCGCGTCCAGAACGAACTCTTCGACCTCGGCGCGGACCTGTCCACCCCGATCGTGCCCGACCCCGAGTACCCGCCGCTGCGCGTCCTGCCGGAGTACGTCACGCGCCTGGAGGAGGCCTGCGACACCTACAACGCGGACCTGCCGACCCTGCGCAGCTTCATCCTGCCCGGCGGCTCCCCGACCGTCGCCCTCGTGCATACCGCCCGCATCGTGGTCCGCCGCGCCGAGCGCGCGGTCTGGGCCGCGATCGAGGAGCACGGGGACAGCGTCAACCCGCTCACCGCGCAGTACCTGAACCGTCTCTCCGACCTGCTGTTCATCCTGGGCCGCTACGTCGCCGAGGACGGCGACGAGATCCTGTGGAAGCCCGGCGGCGAGCGGTAAGGCGCGCTACCAGCCGAAAGCCCGAATCACGGGCACCACGGGCGTACCCTCTCGTCTGCGAGAACGGGCCCGATTCCGGCGAACAGGTGTCAACGGCGGGAAAACGGCTAGGGCTCTGAGTGAGCTACTCCCCCCTATCAGGAGAGGAAGAAGCCACATGAACACGAGAGCCAAGCCCGGCAGTGTGGTCACCGTTCTGGTGCTGTTGATCCTGATCGCCGTTTACCAGATCTTCTACGGGGTCTTCAGCCTCGTCGGGGCGGCGACCATCGACTCGGGAGCCCTGAACGACATGCTGCCGCCAGGTCAGGCCGAACAGATGGAGGAGCTCGGCGAGTACATCTGGGCCGCTTACCTGGGGGCCGCCTTCGCCCTGGTCTACGGCATCGCCGCCGTCGTGCTCGCAGTGCTGGTCGGTAAGGGTCGCCCTCAGGCACGAACCGCCTCCATCGGCGTCAACGCCGCCGCCGGAGTCATCATCCTGGCACTGCTGATCGCCCCCGCCTACAGCCTGGGCGCGATCATCTCGGCCATCTTCGCCTTCACTGTGGTGGCCCTGCTCTACAACAGGTCCGCGAAGGAGTACTTCACCGCCCGCGCGGCTGATCCAGTGGTGGGTTGATCCGAAAGGGGACGGCACCCGTGCTTCTCGGGTGCCGTCCCCTCTGGTTCACCAAGGAGCTACTGGAGGCTGTCGAGTTCGCGCTCGACGGCCGCCACCTTGCTGTGCAAGCCGTCGGTGACGCCCTCGCGGACATCCACCTTCAGGGTCGCGGTCACCCTGGACGCGCCCTCGCCCGCAGCCTGGACAGCTCGCTTGACCACGTCCATGACCTCGTCCCACTCACCCTCGACGGTGGTGAACATGGCCGAGGTCTCGTTGGGCAGACCACTCTCGCGCACGACCTTGACGGCACGGGCCACGGCCGGAGCGACGGACTCGCCGGAGCCGAGCGGGGAAACGGAGAAAGCCACGATGGTACTCATGGGCCCATGCAAACACACCGGGCGCGCCCCTGTGAACCGCCGCGCCCGGCGGGTCCGACACTCCAGGCCGCAGCCCCGAGTCAGGCCTCCCAGCGGGTCCCCGGGGGCATCGACTCGATCCAGGACAGGAACCCAGTGAGAGCGCTCTCGCCCATGGCGACCTCGTGGGTCGCCTCCTCGGGGTCGCTGCCGTCCGTGGCTGTCCAGCCGATCTCCAGGACCGTGACGTGCGCGGGCAGGTTCGCGTCCGCGGGCAGGTGAACGTCGCCCGGACCCGGGGAACGGCGCCCCACAACGACAAGACCGCGGCGCGACAGCCTCGCTGTCGGCCGCGGTCTGAGCGAGAGGATCGGGAACCAGCCGAAGGCATCCGAACCGTACCGGCCGAAGCCGATCCGCCAGGAGCCCCGACGCCCTTTCCCTCCGCGTACACGCAGGTAACACTCGACGGCACCGCCGCTGCGCAGCAGCACGAACCGTCGCATCACACCGGCGCCCAGCACCAGAAAGAGGGTGACGAGCAGGGCAATGACCACCCACCCCAAGGACTCCAACCACGGCATTCCCTGAAGCGGTTCCACACCCACGTCCCGTGCCTCCCGGCTTTGCTAGGCGACTTCCTCGCCGATGGCACGCAGGCGGCTGCGCGCACGGGCCGCGGCCTGGCTGTCGCCCGACTCGCCCGCACCCTTCAGCGCCTCGCGCGCACGGTCCACATCGATGTCCTCGGCGAGCTCCGCGGTCTCGGCGAGGATGGAGATCCGACCCTCACCCGAAACCGAGATGAACCCGCCGTGGGCTGCGGCCCGGATCTCTCCGGACTCACGCGCGCCCAGAACGCGAACGACCGCGTCCTCGGCCAGAAGCGACAGCACCGGGACGTGCCCGGGCTGGACGCCCATCTCGCCCTCGACGGTCTTCGCGATGACCATGTCGCCCTCGCCCGCCCAGACCTCACGGTCCGGAGAGACGATCTCGACGAAAAGCTTCTTCGACACTGCCACAAACTCCTCGGCTAGCGGGTGGGTTCGGCGGGGTCGAGTACGAACCGATACTCGACCCCGCCCGAGAACTAGACCCGCCCGTCACCCCCGGCCGTGCGGCCGACCCTGTCGGTCAGCCGCGCGGTCGGGGGCATTGACGCGCAGTCCTAGCCTTCCTGCAGCTTCTTGGCCTTCTCCACGACCATGTCGATGTTGCCGACGTCGAGGAAGGCCTGCTCGGGAAGGTGGTCGTACTCGCCGTCGCACAGACCCTTGAAGGACGCGATGGTCTCCTCGAGGGGCACGAACACACCCGGGGTGCCGGTGAACTTCTCCGCCACGAACATGTTCTGGGACAGGAAGCGCTCCAGGCGACGGGCCCGGTTGACGATGATCTTGTCCTCTTCGGACAGCTCGTCCATACCCAGAATGGCGATCTGGTCCTGCAGGTCGTTGTTGCGCTGCAGGATCTCCTTGACGCGCTGGGCCACCTGGTAGTGCTCCTCGCCCACGTACTGCGGGTCGAGGATACGGGAGGTGGAGGCCAGCGGGTCGACCGCCGGGTAGATGCCCTTCTGCGAGATCGGGCGGGAGAGCTCGGTCGTCGCGTCCAGGTGGGCGAAGGTGGTCGCCGGAGCCGGGTCAGTGTAGTCGTCCGCGGGGACGTAGATCGCCTGCATCGAGGTGATCGAGTGACCACGCGTCGAGGTGATCCGCTCCTGGAGCTGACCCATCTCGTCAGCCAGGTTGGGCTGGTAACCCACGGCCGAGGGCATACGGCCCAGCAGCGTGGAGACCTCCATACCCGCCTGGGTGAAACGGAAGATGTTGTCGATGAAGAGCAGCACGTCCTGGCCCTGGACGTCACGGAAGTACTCCGCCATCGTCAGAGCCGAGAGCGCCACGCGCAGACGGGTGCCCGGGGGCTCGTCCATCTGGCCGAAGACGAGCGCGGTGTCCGGGAGGACGCCCATCTCGTCCATCTCCAGGAAGAGGTCCGTACCCTCACGGGTGCGCTCACCGACACCGGCGAACACGGACACACCACCGAAGTTACGGGCGATACGGGTGATCATCTCCTGGATGAGCACCGTCTTGCCCACACCCGCGCCACCGAAGAGGCCGATCTTCCCACCGCGCACGTACGGGGTGAGGAGGTCGATCACCTTGATGCCCGTGACCATCATCTCGGTCTTGGACTCGAGCTGGTCGAAGGCCGGGGCCTTGCGGTGGATCGGCCAGCGCTCGGTCACACCGAGCTCGGCCGTGGGCACGTCCATGGACTCGCCCAGGGTGTTGAACACGTGGCCCTTGACGACGTCGCCGACGGGCACGCTGATGGGCGCGCCGGTGTCGCGCACCTCGGCGCCACGGACCATGCCGTCCTGCGGGGCCAGGGAGATGGCGCGGACCAGGTTGTCACCCAGGTGCTGGGCGACCTCCAGGGTCACGACCTTCTCCGTGCCGCCGATGCTCACATCGGTGTGCAGGGCGTTGTAGATGCCGGGCAGGGAGCCGACGGGGAACTCCACGTCGACGACCGGGCCGGTGACCCGGGCGATCCGGCCGGTGGCGGTGCCAGCGCCGGCCGTACCTTCAACTGTCGCAGTCACTTCTCTTACTCACTTCCCGCGCTGGACCCAGAGAGTGCATCGGCACCGCCGACAATCTCACTGATCTCATTGGTGATCTCGGCCTGACGAGCCTGGTTGGCCAGACTGGTCAGGTTCTTGACGAGTTCTTCCGCGTTGTCGGTCGCGGCCTTCATGGCCGCACGACGGGACGCCTGCTGGGAGGCGGCGGACTCGAGGAGGGAGGCGTAGATCCGGTTGACCACGTACTGCGGGAGCAGCTGGTCCAGGACCTCCTCCGCGGAGGGCTCGAACTCGTAGAGCGGCAGCGCCTGGCCACCGTGGCTCTCCTCGAGTTCCTCGGCCTCGACCTCTTCCACCTCCAGCGGAAGGGCGCGAACCGCCCCGGCCCGCTGGGTCAGCATCGACACGAACTCCGTGGAGATCACGTGGATCTCGTCGACACCGCCCTCGGCGGTGTCCTGGGAGAACCTCTCCATGAGAGCGGAGCCGATCTCCTGGGCGTGCGCGTAGGTCGGACGCTCGGTGAAACCTTCCCAAGACTCCTCGACCTGGCGGTCGCGGAACTTGTAGAACGCCGCACCCTTGCGACCCACCATGTAGGTGAGGACCTCCTTGCCCTGCTCCCGCAGGAGCTGGGTGAGGGCCTCGGCCTCCTTGATGACGTTGGTCGAGAAGGCGCCGGCCAGACCCTTGTCACTGGTGATGACCAGGACGGCCGCACGGGTGGGGTTCTCGGCCTCGGTCAGCAGCGGGTGATCCGTCACCCGGCTGGCCAGGGCCGACACCGCCCGCGTGATCTCCCGTGCGTAGGGACCGGCAGCCTCGGCCGCGCGCTGCGCCTTGGTGATGCGCGTGGCGGCGATCAGCTCCATCGCACGGGTGATCTTCGCCGTCGCCTTCGTCGCACGGATCCTCCGGCGATAGACGCGAAGCTGTGCACCCATGGGTTACTTCCCGCCCTTGGCGACCTTGATGGTCTCCTGGCCGACCTTCTCCTCAGCGAGCGCCTCGGTCTCGGCCTCGGTGCCCAGGAGGGTGCCGGCCGTGGTCTGGAAGCTCTGCTTGAACTTCTCGATCGCGGCCTGCAGGGTCTTCTGGCTGTCGTCCTCGAACTTGCCGCTGTCCCGGATGGTGTCGAGAACGGCCTTGTGCTCGCGGTCCAGGTAGGACAGGAAGTCGGCCTCGAAGCGGCGCACGTCCTCGACCGGGACCTCGTCGATCAGACCGGTGTTACCCATCCAGATCGAGACGACCGTCTTCTCCATGGAGAAGGGCGAGTACTGGCCCTGCTTGAGGAGCTCCATCATCCGGGCACCGCGCTCCAGCTGCTGCTTGGAGACGGCGTCCAGGTCCGAACCGAAGGCGGAGAACGCCTCGAGCTCGCGGTACTGGGCCAGGCCCAGACGCAGCGTGCCGGAGACCTTCTTGGTGGCCTTGGTCTGCGCGGCGCCACCGACTCGGGAGACGGAGACACCGACGTCGATCGCCGGACGCTGGCCCTGGTTGAACAGGTCCGAGTTCAGGAAGACCTGACCGTCGGTGATCGAGATGACGTTGGTGGGGATGTACGCCGAGACGTCGCCCGCCTTGGTCTCGATGATCGGCAGGGCCGTCATCGAACCGGCACCCAGCTCGTCGGAGAGCTTCGCGCAGCGCTCCAGGAGACGGGAGTGGAGGTAGAAGACGTCACCCGGGTAGGCCTCACGGCCCGGCGGGCGGCGCAGCAGGAGGGAGACGGCGCGGTAGGCCTCGGCCTGCTTGGTCAGGTCGTCGAAGACGATGAGGACGTGCTTGCCCTCGTACATCCAGTGCTGGCCCAGGGCCGAACCGGTGTACGGGGAGAGGTACTTGAAGCCGGCCGGGTCGGACGCCGGGGAGGCGACGATGGTGGTGTACTCCATCGCGCCGGCCTCTTCGAGGGCCCCTCGCACGCTGGCGATGGTCGAGCCCTTCTGACCGACCGCGACGTAGATGCAGCGCACCTGCTTCGCGGGGTCACCGGTCTCCCAGTTCGCCTTCTGGTTGATGATCGCGTCGATACCGATCGCGGTCTTACCGGTCTGTCGGTCACCGATGACCAGCTGGCGCTGGCCGCGGCCGACCGGGGTCATGGTGTCGATCGACTTGATACCGGTCTGGAGCGGCTCGTGAACCGGCTGGCGCTCCATCACGGTCGCGGCCTGGAGCTCCAGCTCGCGGGTCTCGGTCGCCTCGATCTCACCCTTGCCGTCGATGGGGTTACCCAGGGGGTCCACCACACGGCCGAGGAAGTTGTCGCTTACCGGGACCGAGAGGAGCTTGCCGGTGCGACGCACCTTCTGCCCCTCCTCAATACCGGTGAAGTCACCCAGCACCACGACACCGATCTCGCCGATCTCAAGGTTCTGGGCCATGCCCAGGGTGCCGTCTTCGAACTCCAGCAGCTCGTTCGCCATCGCCGAGGGAAGGCCACCGACACGGGCGATGCCGTCACCGGAGTAGGTGACGGTTCCGACCTCTTCCGCGCGGGTGGCGTCAGGCTCGTACGACTGGACGAAGCGCTGTAGCGCGTCCCGGATCTCATCCGGCCGGATCGTCAGCTCCGCCATCTCTACGTTGTCCTTGCTCTCAAATGGCGCCGGGCTGGCGCCGTGCGTGCTTGCCTTGCGTTTTTCGCGTGTGTCAGCTAGCCAGACGGCGCTGGACCTCAGCGATGCGCCCGGCGATGGTGCCGTCGATGACCTCGTCGCCCACCTGGATGGAGAGTCCACCCACGATCTCGGGGACGACCTCGGTGTTCAGATGGATCTCGCGGCCGTACTTGCGCTGGAGGAGCGTCCGAAGACGGTCCTGGTGCGCCTCGCTCAGCGGAACCGCGCTGCGCACCACCGCGATGTAGCGCTGGGCGCGCTCGGCGACCAGCTGCCCGAAGTTGTCGAGCGCCTGCTCCAGAGTACGTCCCCGGGGGCGGGTGACCGCTTCGCTGACCAGAGCCAGCGTCGCGGAGCTCACCTTGCCCGAAAGCAGGTTCTCGATCAGGGAGTGCTGGTGCGAGGCGGCCACGCCGTCACGGGTAAGCGCCGCACGCAGGTCCGGCTGTGCGATGACGATCCGCTGGAAGCGGAACAGTTCGTCCTCGAGTTCGTCCAGGCGGGTGCCCTCGACGGAGGCCACGGTCGCGTAGACCGCGAGGCGCTCCAGAGCGTCCACCATGTCGCGGGGGGCCGACCACGGCTGGGACACGACGTCGTTGACCACGATGACCGTGGACGGCGACACCTTGCCCTCGAGGATCTGACCGATCAGGCCAGTCTTCTTCTCCACCGGGTTGGCTGGGTCCGCGAGCCAGCGGCGCAGCGAGTGCTCGCCGCCGAGCAGGGCGACGACCTCGAAGAGTTCGCCGCCGAGCGAGACCGCGTGCTGAGAGGCGTCCGCCGACGCCAGGACGTTCTCGTCCAGGCGCCGGGTCGCCTCAGCCAGGGAGTTACGGCTGATACCACGCATCAGCGCACCTCGGCTTGCTTCGCGCTCTCGTCCTGCTCCAGCTCCTCCAGGAACCGGTCCACCACACGGGTCTGAGCGGTGCTGTCGCTGAGCGTCTCACCGACGATGCGGCTCGCGAGCTCAGTGGACAGGGTGCCGATCTCGCCGCGCAGCTGGACGAACGCCTGCTGGCGGTCGGCCTCGATCTGCGCCTTGGCGGACTCGATGATGCGGGCCGCCTCGGCCTGGGCCTCCTCGCGAGCCTCGGCGATGATCGCCGCGCGCTGCTCCTTGGCCTTCTCGAGCTCCTGGGCGTACTCGCGGTGCGACTCTTCGAGCTTCTCGCGGTACTGCTGGCGGATCTCCTCGGCCTCAGCCTCGGCCTTCTTGGCGCGCTCGATGCCGCCCTCGATGGCGTCGTGACGCTCGTCGAGGACCTTCATCACCTTGGGGACCGACTTACGGACCACAAAGAAGTAGATCACGGCAAGAGCGATCGCACCGAAGGTGAACTTCACCCAGTCGATCCGCAGAATGTTGTATTCGGCTGCCAACTCCACCAACATGGTCAGCCCTCCTTCGCGTCAGTTGCCATCAGAAAACGGTTGGCAGTTCCGACTAGGCAGTGGGAGCCGCGAAGGCGAGAACGAAGCCCAGGATGGCGAGAGCCTCAATGAGCGCGAAGCCGAGGTAGATGTTGGTCTGGAGGGGGCCGCGGGCCTCGGGCTGACGCGCGATGGCCTGCATACCGAGACCGAAGACGATACCCACACCAATACCGGCGCCGATGACGCTGATGCCGTAACCGATGGTGTTGATGTTGCCGGTGATCGCAGCGATGTCCATTGTGTTTCCCTTTACTCGACGTCCGGCGTCGCGTTCTGCGATTGGTCAGTTCGCCGGTCTGGACGGGTGTGAAGCACTACTCGGCCCTGGTCCGGCCACGTAGCCGGGGGAACGAGCAGGTGGTATTAGTGAGCCGCTTCGAGCGACTGATTGATGTACAGGCTCGCCAGGAGCGTGAAGACGAACGCCTGGATCAGCATGATCACGATCTCAAAGACGAAGAAGGCGATGTAACCCAGCAGAGCAGCACCGGAGTAAACCACGGAGACCGCTGCGAGCATCGGCTCCGCCGTCAGGTTGAGCATGTACCAGCCGCCGTAGGCGAACACGGCCAGCAGCAGGCTGCCCGCGAACATGGTCGCGAACAGACGCAGGGCGTGCGTCACCGGGCGGATGAGGAAGACCGAGAGGATCTCGATCGGCGTGACCAGAACGTAGATCCACTTGGGCATCCCGGGCGGGAAGATCTGGTTGCGGAAGTAGCCCCAACCGCCCTGGTGCTTGATGCCGATCACGATGGTCATCGCGTAAATGGTCAGCGCGAACATCACCGTGAAGGAGAGGTTGCTGTTGACCGGCAGCATGCCCGGGATCAACCCGGTGAAGTTCATGGCCAGGATGAGCGTGAAGATGCCCGTCATGAAGGGGATGAAGCTGTCGCCCTTGGCACCCATGGTCGGCCGGGTGATGTTGTCCCGGATGAACAGGACCAGCATTTCACCGACACTCTGCCTGCGACCGGGGACGAGGCTCAGCTTCTTGCTGAACCACGACCACAGGAGCAGGGTCGCACCGACCGCGACGAGCAACAGAACCAGGTACAGGTCGATGCCCGCGCTGCCGGGGATGTTGGCGAACCACGGTTCCGGGAAGAACATCCCGATGGTGGGAGCCTCAAACCCGCAACCGTTGTCGCCGAAGAGGTGGCAACCCGGTTCGGCCGCGAGAATGCGCACGTCAGCACTCACGGCGAATCCTTTCGTCGTGACGCAAGAAAGCCTCGTTGATGGTTGTTACTGCTAGCGTCGTCGCGACTGCGGGCGACGCGGGACTGCGGGGTGTTCAGGTATGCCTGGTCTTGGCAACGATCAGATAGATCGCCCCGACCATGCCGAGAACGGCCCCGATGGGCAGGAAGAGAGCCTGGAAACCCAGGAGCCTGTCCGCGCCCCATCCGATCGCGCTCCACACGAGCACACCCGCGAGCAGAGTGGAGAAGAGGGCCCAACCGTCGGACTCTCGCGGCGCCGGGGGCACGCTGGAGTCCTTTTCCTTGGCTGGTTCGCTGCTCATCTCGCTCCGGAATATAGCATGTGGGGCTCGACTGGACGTTGGTCGGGTGCCTGCCGTGGAACAGGTTATTACGCCCGTCCAGACGGGCGGCAACAGGGCGGCACATCACGTGTTCCCCGGACTCTCGTCCGGTTCGACGTGCGGGATCTTCGCCTTGCTGGTGGCCAAGGTCTGCCCGCCCAGCCACACCAGGACGACCGCCAGAGCGCTGTAGACGAAGGCGTTCCGGCTCAGGTCAGCCATGAGCGGGCTGTTCCCCAGAGTCACCAGGAGGACGCCCAGCAGCGCCATCTTGACAACGAAGCCGAGGAGGTTCGCGGCGAGGAACAGGTCCTTGTTCCGACGGGTCACCAGGATGACCGCCCACTGCCCCAGACCGAAGCAGGCGAGCACGATGACTGCTGCGAGGGCCGAACTCAGAGCTCCGGCTGCACCGGCGAAAAGGGCCGAGACCGCGATGGCCAGGACCCCGCACGCGGCGCTGGGAAGCGCGGCGCCGCGGAGAATCCGGGCGTCGTGTTCCTGCATGACGAAGCTCCGTGGGGTTCAGTGGATACCTGCTCGTGAAAGCTATCACAAGGTTTTTGGTGCCAAATCCAGGGGTTCCTTAACGCGCTCTTAACGCCTCGCGAAAGGCCCGTTCTGTGGCCGCTTCGGACCTTGTGTCACCTTGACCACACTTGCCGCGACCTTCACACCAGCGCACATTCAACGACCGGGACGGGACCTCGGTCCCGAACGTGACCGCGCATTTATCCATCGGTTGGCTGATGGTGATCTGACCTCACTGCGGATTTCTTCTTCCTGCCCCAGGGCAACAGCCCGCGACGGCGCAGTCGCGGCAGGGCGATGAGACCCACCGCACAGGTGGCCACCAGCACCGTGACCGTCAGGACGATGAACGCCGAATCGAAGATGGACAGCGACACCGCGGCGAAGGCGACGATCCCCGCCCACAGGTACATCAGCAGCACCGCGCGGGTGTGCGTGTGGCCCATGTCGAGGAGTCGGTGGTGCAGGTGCCCCCGGTCCGGGGCGAACGGGGAACGTCCGGACAGCGTCCGCCGCAGCACCGCCAGGACCAGGTCGGCCAGCGGCAGCGCGATCACCAGCAGCGGCAGCGCGATCGGCAGGAAGACCACCAGACCGGAGGAGTTGAACTCCTCGCGGGCGGTGTTGGCGTCGAACTGCCCGGTCACCGTGATGGTGATGGAGGTGAGCAGCAGCCCGAGCAGCATCGAGCCGGTGTCGCCCATGAACACCCGGGCCGGGTGGAAGTTGTGGAAGAGGAAGCCCACACAGGTACCGGCCAGGATGATGGCAATCATCGCGGGGTAGGACTGGCGGACGAAACCCTGCTCGACCGCGACCACGTAGTAGTACGCGAAGAACGCCAGCGACGAGATGCCGACGATGCCCGCGGCCAGCCCGTCGAGGCCGTCCGCGAAGTTGACCGCGTTGATGGTCACCACGATGAGCAGGATCGAGACCATCGCGCCGAGCCAGGGGCCCAGGGACAGCTGGGTTCCGGGGAGCGGCAGCCACAGCAGCTGTACCCCCTGCCAGACCAGGATGCCCGCGGCGGCGATCTGCCCGGCCAGTTTGCTGAGGGCGTCCATCCCCCACCGGTCGTCGATGACCCCGATGACGGTGATGAGACCGCCCGCCAGCAGCAGGCCGATCCACGTCTTGGCGACAAACACGTTCTGCAGGTGTGGCAGCTGCGCAGAGATCAGCAGCGCCGCCGCGAACCCGCCGTAGATGGCCAGCCCGCCCAGCCTCGGGATGGGTTCGGTGTGCACGTCGCGGTCGCGGACCGCGGGCGCGGCGCCGAAGGCGATGGCCAGGCGGCGTACCAACGGCACCAGCAGGTAGGTCACCGCGGCGGCGATGACGAAGGTGAGCGCGTACTCCCGCACGGCCTGATCCCTCTAGCTCTCGGAGCGGTCGGTGCCCTGGGACCCGTCGGTCTCCGGTTCGGTGGCCGCGGACCCGGCCTCGGGCGCCTCAGGCTTGGATGCCTCGGATGCGGAAGTCTCGGATGCGGGCGCTTCGGCTCCGGTGGTTGCGGCCTCGGTGGTTTCGGCTTCGGTGGTCTCAGCCGCCTGCTCGGCGTCCTCCTCCCCCTCTGCCTTCTTCGGCTTGGTGCGCCCCTTGCGCAGCTCCCCGATCACGGTGCCGCACACCGCGCGCAGCTGCTCGATGGAGATCGCGCCGGAGCGCAGCACCCGCGGGACCGCGTAGGTGAGGTCGACAATGGTGGAAGCGACCGGGCTGTCGGTCTCCCCGCCGTCCAGGTAGACCGCGACGTCCTCGTCACCGAGCTGCTCGATCGCCTCGCCCGCGTTGACCGCGGCGGGCTGACCGGACTTGTTGGCGCTGCTCACCGCCATCGGACCGGTCTCCTTGAGCAGCTCCAGGGCCACCGGGTCCATCGGCATCCGCACGGCCACGGTGCCCTTGGTGTCGCCCAGGTCCCAGGACAGGCTGGGGGTGGCGGTGCACACCAGGGTGAGCGGGCCGGGCCAGAACTCCTCCATCAGGTCCCGGCCGTGGTTGCCGAGGTCGTCGATGAGAGCGGTGGCGGCGCGCATGGAGCCCACCAGGACCGGCGGCGGCATGTCCCGGCCGCGGCCCTTGGTCTCCAGCAGGTTAGCCACGGCCTTCGGGTTGAAGGCGTCGGTGCCGATGCCGTACACGGTGTCCGTGGGCAGCACCACCAGGTCGCCTCGGCGTACCGCGGACGCGGCGTCGGCGATGCCGTCCTTGCGGGCGGTCTCGTCCGCGCAGTCGTAGATGCGGCTCACCTGCGTTCACCTCGATCTCGGTCGACCGGTCTCGGCTGCCGGTCTAGCGGTGGGTATGGGGGGTGGGGTTCGACTGGCACGGCGCCGGCTAACCGTCGCCGTCGGCTCGGCGCATGACCACGAAGCGGTCGCGCCTGGCCATGTCCTTGCGGTTGAGGACGTCGCGCCAGCCCTTGTCCTCGGGGAACAGCCAGGGGATATCGATGCCCTGGCCGTCGTGGTGCTCGACGGCCATGGCGCCGCCGGGGCGCAGCAGCCTGCGGCCGACCGCCTCCAGGTCGCGGATCATGTCCAGGCCGTCCGCCCCGGACCACAGGGCGGGCGCCGGGTCGTAGTCGCGCACCTCGGGCGGGATCACGCCCGCGGCGTCGGTGGGGACGTAGGGCGGGTTGCTGATGAGCAGGTCGACGCGGCCGTTGAGCTCGGGCAGCGCGGTGCGCATGTCGCCCTCGTGGGCGGTAACGCGGTCGGCGTGCCCGCTGGCGTCGATGTTGCGCCGGGCCCATTCGAGGGCCGCGGGGTCGATCTCCACGGTGTGCACCCGCGAGCGCGGGACTTCCTGGGCGATGGAGATCGCGATGGCGCCCGAACCCGCGCCCAGGTCAACGACCAGGGGGTCGGCCACGTCCATGGAGCGCAGGGTCTCGATCGCCCAGTCGACCATGATCTCGGTCTCCGGCCTGGGCACGAAGACGCCCGGCCCCACCTGGAGTTCCAGGTACCGGAAGTAGGCGCGCCCGGTGATGTGCTGGAGGGGTTCGCGGGCCTCGCGGCGGGAGACGCACTCCCAGTAGCGCGCGTCGAAGTCGGCGTCGGCGACGGTGTGGAGTTCCCCTCGACGGACACCGTGCACGAACGCCGCGAGTTCCTCGGCGTCCGTGCGTGGTGAGGCCACGCCCGCTTCCGCGAGCCTCAGCGTGGCGCGGGCGACCTCGTCGAGCAGGAAGTTCATGATTGGGCGGCTTCGAGCCTCTCCTTGGTGTCCGCGTCCACCAGGGCCTTGACGACCCCGTCCAGTTCCCCGTCGAGGACCTGGTCGAGGTTGTAGGCCTTGTAGCCGACCCGGTGGTCGGAGATGCGGTTCTCCGGGAAATTGTAGGTGCGCACGCGCTCGGAGCGGTCCACGGTGCGGACCTGGCTCTTGCGCTCGGCGGAGGCCTCGGCGTCCGCGCTGGCCTGGGCCTCGGCGTAGATGCGGGCGCGCAGGATGCGCATGGCCTGCTCCTTGTTCTGGAGCTGGCTCTTCTCGTTCTGGCAGGAGGCCACGATGCCGGTCGGCAGGTGCGTGATGCGCACCGCGGAGTCGGTGGTGTTGACACTCTGGCCGCCGGGCCCGGAGGAGCGGTAGACGTCGATGCGCAGATCGTTGGCGTTGATGACGATCTCGACCTCTTCGGCCTCGGGGACCACGAGGACCCCGGCCGCGGAGGTGTGGATACGGCCCTGGGACTCGGTGACCGGGACGCGCTGGACCCGGTGGACGCCGCCCTCGAACTTGAGCTGGGGCCATACGCCCGCGCCGGGTTCGGGGGTGCCCCTGTTCTTGAAGGCGATCGTGATGTCCTTGTACCCGCCCAGGTCAGAGTGGGTGGCGTCGATGACCTCGGTCTTCCACCCCTGGCGCTCGGCGTAGCGCAGGTACATGCGGACCAAATCGCCCGCAAACAGGGCGGACTCCTCGCCGCCCTCGCCGGCCTTGACCTCCATGATGAGGTTCTTGTCGTCGGCGGGGTCGCGCGGGACGAGCAGGACGCGCAGGCGCTCGGTGAGCTGCTCGGCCTGCTCGGTCAGGCGGTCGGCCTCCTCCGCAAAGGAGGAGTCCTCGGCGGCCAGCTCACGGGCGGCGTCGATGTCGTTCTCGACCTCCTTGAGCTGACGGTAGGCCTCGATGATCGGGGTGAGCTGTGAGTAGCGCTTGCCCAGCGTGCGCGCCTTGGTCTGGTTGGCGTGCACCTCGGGGTCGGCGAGCTGCTGTTCCAGCTCGTAGTACTCCCCAAGGAGGTCGTCCAGCTTCACTTTCCCACGTTCCCGTCTTGTCGCTTGCCCTGTCCGTCGTCTCCCTCACCCGAGGGACCGCCTGATCCGGTGGCGCCGCGCACGCCCCGCGGGGAGGCGGCGCCACCGGACGAAGGGCAGCGCTACTGGCGCTTGCCGAAGCGCTTCTCGAAGCGGGCGACCCGGCCACCGGTGTCCAGGATCTTCTGCTTGCCGGTGTAGAACGGGTGGCACTCGGAGCACACGTCGGCGCGCACCTTGCCCTCGGGGTTCGTGCTGCGGGTCACGAACTTGGCCCCGCAGGTGCAGGTCACCTCGGTCGGGACGTACGTGGGGTGAATGTCGGCCTGCATGTGTGTCTCCTTCTCAGGGCGCGACCGCCGGACGCATGACGACCGCACCACCGTCGGGGGTGGGGCGGTGTGTTGACCATGCGCGAACCGGTGCCGCGGCGATCCAGGTAAGAGGGCGGCGTGCTCTCCGCGAGCGCAGAGGACTGCCGTTCCCTGATACCAGTTTGCCAGACCAACAACCATGCCGGGACCAGTACCTATTCCCGGCCCCCTTTCAGCTCCACCGCGTCGCGCATCGTACTGGGCAGGGGCTTGTTCGCGTCCGCCCTGCGCATGAACAGGACCAACCCCGCCATGACGGCCAGGAGCAGCGCGAGCACGACCGTTCCCGTGTTGGCTCCGAGCCCATGGACGAACACGTAGCTCACCGATCCGGCGAGGAGCACGTAGTAGGTCATCGGGATCATCGTCTGGCGGATGAGGTCACCCTCGCGGCCGACCAGGCCGACCACGGCGGAGGCGGCCACGATGTTGTGCACCGTGATCATGTTCCCGGCGGCTCCGCCGACGGCCTGGGTGGCCACCACGGTCTCCGGCGGGATGCCGATGCGCTCGGCGGTGGAGAACTGGAAGAGCGAGAACATCAGATTGGAGACGGTGTTGGAGCCCGCCACGAAGGCGCCCAGCGCACCGATCCAGGGGGCGAGGAGGGGCCAATTGGTACCGCCGATCTCCGCGGCTCCGATGGCCAGAGTGAGCGGCATGCTCTCCAGAGTCGTGTCACCGAACCGGGCTCCGGTGTTGATGAAGACCCGGACCAGCGGGACGGCGAAGAGCAGGGCTACGGCGGCCCCGGCCAGCTGGGATCCGGCCATCTTCCAGGAGGCGAGGATCTCTCGGCCCTTCATTCGGTGCAGGCCGTAGGTGATGAGGCAGACCAGGATGAAGGTAGCGCCGGGCGAGTAGAGCGGCTCGATGGTCTGGGCGACGGAGGTGCCGAGGATGTCGTCGGACCCGACGGAGATGCCGCTCAGCCACTCCTGGAGGGGGTCAATGGTGCGGGTGCCCACCAGGACCGCGGCGACCAGCAGATAGGGCGCCCAGGCCTGGAGCAGGCCCATACGGCGCCCGGCCACCTCCTCCCCGTTGCCGGATTCGATCTTGCCGGTCCAGCGGGCGAGCCAGTCCTCCCGGGGCGGGAAGTCCCAGATCTTCTTCGGCATCAGGAAGCCCTTGCGGGCGGCGAGGACCACGATGACCAGTCCGGTGAGCCCGCCGAGGAGGCTGGTGAACTCGACCCCGAGGAAGTAGTTGTACAGGATCGACGGGATGGTCATGGCGAAGGCACTGAACAGGGCGAACTTCCAGACGCCGAGACCGTCGGAGAAGCGCCGGTTCTCGCCGTAGAAGCCGCAGAGCATGACGCAGATGATCAGCGGGACGAAGGTCCCGGCGACGGCGTGCAACAGCACGGTCTGGAACCCGATGGTGTTGACGAACTCGGGCAGGGTGAGCGCGAGGACGGAGGCGCGTTCGGCGACCTGGTCGGATCCCTCCAGACCGCCGGCGACCCCCACCAGGATCGGGGTACCGACGGCGCCGAAGCTAACCGGGGTGCTCTGGATGACCAGACCAACCATGACGGCGGCCATGGCGGGGAAGCCCAGGGCGAGAAGAAGAGGTGCGACCACGGCGGCGGGGGTGCCGAACCCGGAGGCGCCCTCGATGAAGCTGCCGAACAGCCAGCCGATGATGATCGCCTGGACGCGGCGGTCGGGGGTGATGTCGGTGAAGGTGGCGCGGATGGTGGCGACGGCACCGCTCTTGGTGAGGGTCGAGAGCAGGAGCAGCGCGCCGAAGATGATGTAGAGCAGGCCCGCGGCGAGGATCAGGCCCTGGAGGGTGGCGGCGGCGACGGCCATCCAGTCGGTCTGCCAGAAGACGACGGCGATCCCGACCACGACGACGTACCCGGCGGGCATCGCGTACATGGCGGGGAGTCGGAACCCGACCAGCAGGATTCCGACGAGCAGGATCGGGGCGAGCGCGAGAAGACTGAGCAGTGCGAGGTTGTCCATCCAGGCGGCTCCCTGGTCGGGGGTGTGCACTTTAGTTCGCGCGACCTTACGCAGGCAGGAGCGCTCCCACCAGCCCCCAAATGTGATCCGAGACACACTGGTGACATGGGGCTTCCGGAAGACGAAAACCAGGCCGGTGAGCGCCGAGAGAACACGAAAAGGCCCCCTCCCCGGGTGGGGGAGAGGGCCTTAGAAGCCTCGTGGTTACCGTTCGGGACCCACGGTGGTCTTCTGGATCTGCATCAGGAACTCCGCGTTGCTCTTGGACTCCTTCATCTTGTCCAGGAGCAGCTCGATGGCCTGCTGCGTGTCCAGCGCGTGCAGCACCCGGCGGAGCTTCCAGACGACGCCCAGTTCCTCGGGCGACATCAGGATCTCCTCCTTACGCGTGCTGGAGGCGTCCACGTCCACGGCCGGGAAGATCCGCTTGTCCGCCAGGGACCGGTTGAGCTTGAGCTCCATGTTGCCGGTGCCCTTGAACTCCTCGAAGATCACCTCGTCGGCGCGCGAACCGGTCTCGACCAGTGCGGTGGCCAGGATGGTCAGCGAGCCGCCGCCCTCGATGTTGCGAGCGGCGCCGAAGAAGCGCTTCGGCGGGTAGAGGGCGGTGGAGTCCACACCACCGGACATGATGCGTCCGCTGGCCGGGGCGGCGAGGTTGTAGGCACGGCCCAGGCGGGTGATGGAGTCGAGCAGGACGACCACGTCCATACCCATCTCCACGAGCCGCTTGGCCCGCTCGATCGCCAGGTCGGCGACGACCGTGTGGTCCTCGGCCGGGCGGTCGAACGTCGAGTGGATGACCTCGCCCTTGACCGTGCGCTGCATGTCGGTGACTTCCTCGGGACGTTCGTCCACGAGGATGACCATCAGGTAGCACTCGGGGTTGTTCTCGGTGATCGCGTTGGCGATCGACTGCATCACCATCGTCTTACCGGCCTTGGGCGGCGAGACGATCAGGCCGCGCTGGCCCTTACCGATCGGCGCGACGAGGTCTATGATGCGCGTGGTGAGGATGTTCGGCTCGGTCTCCAGGCGCAGGCGTTCCTGGGGGTAGAGCGGGACGAGCTTGGAGAACTCCTGGCGGCCGCGGGCCTGGTCCGGCGACATGCCGTTGACCGAGTCCAGGCGCACCAGCGCGTTGAACTTCTCGCGGCGCTCGCCGTCCTTGGGCTGGCGGACCGCACCGATGATGTGGTCGCCCTTGCGCAGGCCGTGCTTGCGCACCTGGGCCAGCGAGACGTAGACGTCGCTCTGGCCGGGCAGGTAGCCGGTGGTCCGGACGAAGGCGTAGTTGTCCAGGATGTCCAGGATGCCCGCGACCGGCAGGAGGACGTCGTCCTCGTTGATGACCGGCTCCGGCTCCTGGCCGCCGCCGCGTCCGCCGCGGCGGTCCCGGCGGTCCCGACGGCGTCCGCGGCGGCGGCCGCCGAAGTCGTCGTCCTCGCTCTGGTTGTTGCCGCCCTGGCCGCGGCCCTGGTTCTGGCCGCCTCCGCCACCGCCCTGCTGGCGGTCCTGCTGGCGGTCAGAGTTGTTGTTCGTGTTCTGGTCGTCACCGCCGCGGTTGCGGTTGCGACGGTTGCGCTGGCGCTCGCGACCCTGCCCGGACCTGGTGTCACGGTCCTCAGAGTCGGGGCCGTTCTTCTGGGGGGTGCTGGATGTCTTGGTCACGCTGCTCGCGGAGGTTGAGGAGTCGGTGCCGTCCACCGAGCGGGGCTGCTCACCGGACTCGTCGCCGCGCCTGCGGGACGAGCGGCGGCTACGGGAGGGCTTCTCGCCCTTCCCACCCTGTGTCTCGGTCACGGCCTGGTCCGACGACCGCTCTCCCGCGCTCTTGCGCGGGGCCTCGTCCGTGCCCGACTGGGCGGGAGACTGGGCTTCGGCCGGGCCGTCAGTTGCCTCGACCTTACCGGCCTTGGGCGCAGTGTCGGCTTTCTTTGCGGATTTGGCCTTCGTGGGGCCGCCGACAGGGCCGCCCGACTTGGCCTCGATCGCGGCGATCACGTCGCTCTTGCGCATGCGCCCCGTGCCGGTAATACCCATGCTCGACGCGAGCTTCTGGAGCTCGGGGAGCTTCTGGGCGGCGAGACCGGTACCGCGCGAGGCCGTGCGGGGCCGGGTGGCGGACGCGGCTTCGCCGGCCTCCGAGGAGGCGTCGGCACTTTTCTTGCTGTCGACCGCCGCGTCCGTTCGGAGTTCGGTGGTGTCGCTCACTAAGGGTCCTTCCCAAGGAGCGGGCTTCGGCCGTCAGCGGATTGCTTGATCGGCCGGCCCGATGGTGCGAACCGGCAGGGGCCGGGTAGGGCGTGCCCCACGTGGATGTTGGAAACCGGCGAAAACGGTCCCCTACCCAATCGCGGCGGGCTCTGGGTACAGCCAGACGTCGGGGCGGATGGCTCGGAGGTGATGCCCGTCGACCGCGCTGACACACTCATCCAAGGAGGAGTGGACTGTGGAGACGTGGGCACAGCGGGGATCCCGCTGACTCGACACTTGGGCCACCGCTTCCGACAGGTCGAGAGATCGGACCGCCGGATTATGGGACGCGGAAGCCGTTGTGGCGGATGAGCACACGCCCCGCAACGGGGCATCTGGTGCTTCACCCAGCCTAACATCACCAGAGGCCACGGCTATTCCTCGACACAGATGCTACGGATGGGGAGATGGGGTCCGCACCCCCGCCGGCTCGATGTGCAGGGGGCGTATGTCCCAATCATTACCCGCCCGCTGACGGATCAAATCAATCTGCCGGACGATTTCCGGTGAATCCTCCCGCGCCGAACCCTCCGGAACCGAGCACAGCACGAGCACCGTGGGCCCCGCACCGGAGACCACGGCCGGAAGTTCCCCATGTTGACGCAGGTCAGCGATGAGGTCCAGGGTTCGGGGCATCGCGGGGGCCCGGTAGACCTCGTGTAGCCGATCCTCAGTGGCCGCGTACAGGGATTCGGGTTGGCCACAAACGGCCGCCGTCATCAGCGCGGCACGGCCCGCGTTGAAGGCTGCGTCGGCATGGGAGACGGTTTCGGGCAGGAGCCCGCGGGCGCGTTCGGTGGACAGCTTCCACCCCGGCACGCACAGCACGGGCAGGATCCGCGCGTGGGGGGTGAGCCGGGCGGCACCCCAGGAGTCGCCGTCGCGGTAGGCCACGGTGTAGCCGCCGTAGACGCACGGGGCCACGTTGTCCGGGTGGCCCTCGATGTCCGCGGCGATCTGGTAGATCCAGTCCCGGTCCGGCCCACCCTGGGGTCCGGTGCGGCCCAGCAGCGCGGCGGCCGCGGCGACCCCGCCGACGATCGCCGACGAGGACGAGCCCAGGCCCCGGGCGTGCGGAATGCGGTTCACGCAGTGCAGGTCCAGGCCGGGCAGTTCCTCCCCGACCCGTTCGAAGGCCTCGTGCATGGCCCGGACGACGAGGTGGCGCCGGTCGAGCGGCACCTCGCCCGAACCCTCCCCCTCGACCCGGATGCGGAGCTCGCCGTCGGCGCGGACCGCGACGTCGAACTCGTTGTACAGCTGGATGGCCAACCCGAGGGCGTCGAAGCCCGGGCCGAGGTTGGCGCTGGTCGCCGGTGCCCGGACGGACACCCGGTCGGGGCGCAGAGAGGTCACAGTGGGCTCCATACAGGCGATGATCTTGCTACCAGAGGCGAAATCGGCGCCTTGGGTTCCAGAGGCACCGCGCCTCTGGTAGCAAGATCATCCGGTGGTCGGCAGGGGTCGGCTAGACGAGGTCGAGGGCCTTGGCGGCGGCCTGGGCGTCGACGGGGACGGTGGTGGCGGAGGAGGCTCCGGCCAGCGCCCAATCGGGGTCCTTGAGGCCGTTCCCGGTCACGGTGCACACGATCCGGCTGCCCTTGGGGACCTGCCCGGCCTCGACGGCCTGGAGGAGCCCGGCCACGCTCGCGGCGGAGGCGAGTTCGACGAACACGCCCTCCTCAGCGGCGAGGAGCTTGTAGGCGGCCATGATCTGGCGGTCGGTCACCTTGTCGATGAGGCCGCCGGACTCGTCGCGGGCCTGTTCGGCGAGCTTCCAGGAAGCCGGGTTGCCGATGCGGATCGCGGTGGCGATGGTGCTCGGGTTGGTGACCGGTGCGCCGTTGACGATCGGGGCGGAACCGCTGGCCTGGAAGCCGAGCATGCGCGGGGCCTTGGTGGAGATCCCGTCCTTGGCGTACTCGGTGTAGCCCATCCAGTAGGCGGTGATGTTGCCCGCGTTGCCGACGGGGATGCAGTGGATGTCCGGGGCGTCGCCGAGGGCGTCCACGATCTCGAAGGCGGCGGTCTTCTGCCCCTGGAGGCGGTAGGGGTTGACCGAGTTCACCAGGGCGACGGGGTAGTCGACGCTGAGCTTGCGGGCCAGTTCCAGGCAGTCGTCGAAGTTGCCGTCGACCTGGAGCAGGCGGGCGCCGTGCACGAGGGCCTGGGCGAGCTTGCCCATGGCGATCTTGCCCTGGGGCACCAGCACGGCGCAGGTCATGCCGGCGCGGATGGCGTAGGCCGCGGCGCTGGCGCTGGTGTTGCCGGTGGAGGCGCAGATGACCGCCTTGGCGCCGTCCTCGGCGGCCTTGGTGATGGCCATCGTCATACCGCGGTCCTTGAACGAACCCGTGGGGTTGAGGCCCTCGACCTTGAGGAGGACCTCGCATCCCGTGAGTTCGGATACGCGCGTGGCAGGCAGCAGGGGGGTGCCGCCCTCCTGGAGGGTGACGACGGGGGTGTTCTCGTTGACGGGAAGGCGGTCGCGGTACTCCTCGACGATGCCTCGCCACGCCCGTGCCATGCTCACGACGGTGTCCCTTTCGGGTGGATGCGGTTGCGCTTGACGCGCGGCCGGACTCGGCGCGCGCGGGATGCGGGTGGGGCGTCGCGGAGGCGATCCGCCCCCACCTGCTACGAGTCTATGACCCTGCCCGAGTCGTCTTGCATCCCGGGCATAATTTTCTCACCATGTGGACATCCGGTGGATTTCCCGACCGTCGTCCTGACCGGGCGCCGGGGCCCGTGCGCACACGGGCCCCGGCGGGGTCCAGCTACTCCTGGAAGGTCTCCACGCGCATGACGCTGGCGACGTCGCGGACCATCGGGTGCACGCTGAGCTCCTCGACGGTGCTGCTCAGCGCGGAGTCCGGGGCGGGGTGGCTGACCAGCACGAGCTGGGCGTCGTCCCCGGTCCCCTCCTGGCGCACGTTCTTGATGGACACCCCGTGGTCGGCGAAGATCTCGGCGACCTTGGAGAGCACACCGGGGCGGTCGGCCACGTCCAGCGCCACGTGGTAGCTGGTGATGGTCTGACCCATGTCGTGCACCGGCAGACCGGTGTCGTGAGCGCCCTCCCCCACCGACGTGTTCGCCAGGCGGTTGCGGGTCACCGCCACGATGTCGCCCAGGACGGCGCTGGCGGTGGGCGTGCCGCCGGCCCCGGCTCCGTAGAACATCAGGCGACCGGCCGACTCAGCCTCCACGAACACCGCGTTGTAGGCCTCCTTGACGCTGGCCAGCGGGTGCTCGACCGGAAGCATCACCGGGTGGACGCGCACGCCCACCGACTCGCCGTCCTCGGAGCGCTGGCAGATCGCCAGGAGTTTGACGACGCAGCCCATCGCGCGGGCGCTGGCGATGTCGGCGGCCGACACCCCGGTGATGCCCTCGCGGTGGACGTCAGCGGCGGTGACCCGCTGGGTATGGAAGGCCAGCCGGGCCAGGATCGCGGCCTTGGCGGCGGCATCGAAGCCCTCGACGTCGGCGGTCGGGTCGGCCTCGGCGTACCCGAGGGCCTGTGCCTCCTCCAGTGACTCGGTGAACCCGGCCCCCAGGGAGTCCATCCGATCCAGCACGTAGTTCGTGGTGCCGTTGACGATGCCCAGGACCCGGTTGACCCGGTCCCCGGCCAGGGAGTCGCGCAGCGGGCGCAGCAGCGGGATCGCACCCGCCACGGACGCCTCGTAGTACAGGTCGACCCCGGCGTCGCGGGCCGCGGCCTGAAGTGTCTGACCGTCCTCAGCGAGCAGGGCCTTGTTGGCCGTCACCACGGACTTGCCCGCCTTGATCGCGGCGAGCATCAGCGAACGGGCCGGTTCGATCCCGCCGATGACCTCCACCACGACGTCGATGTCCGGGCGGGTGACCAGCGCCGTGGCGTCGGTGGTCAGCAGCGCCGGGTCGACGCCGCGGTCGCGGTCCAGCCGGCGGACCGCGATGCCGCCGATCTCGATCGGCGTGCCGATCCGCGCGGCCAGTTCCCCGGACTGCTCGTTGACCAGGCGGACGACTTCCGAACCCACAACGCCGCATCCGAGCAGCGCCACCTTCATCGCCATTTGGGCGTGACTCCCACTTCTCTCGTGTCCGAACCCTGCCGGGCACCGGTGCGGCGCCCGCGGTGCGGACGGTTCAGCCTACGTCGAGGCGGAGGAGGTCCTCCTCGTTCTCCCTGCGCACGATCACCCGTGCGTTCGCGTCCCGGACCGCCACCATGGCGGGGCGGGGCAGGTGGTTGTAGTTGCTCGCCATGGAGTAGCAGTAAGCACCCGTGGCGGCGACCGCCACCAGGTCACCCGGCCGCAGGTCGGCGGGCAGGTAGAGGTCGTGCACGATGATGTCACCGCTCTCGCAGTGCTTGCCGACCAGGCGGGAGAGCATCGGCTCGGCGTCGCTCTCCCGGGACACCAGCTGGCCGGTGTACTCCGAGCCGTACAGGGCGGTACGGATGTTGTCGCTCATGCCGCCGTCGACGCTGACGTAGGTGCGGATGCCCTCGACGTCCTTGACGGTACCGACCTCGTAGACGGTGATCCCGGCCGGACCGGCCACGGCCCGGCCCGGCTCGACCGCGATGCGCGGCATGGGCAGCCCCGCGTCGGTGCACTCGCGGAGCACGATGGCGGTGAGGCTGGCCGCGATGGTCTTGGGGTCGAGCGGGTCGTCACCGGCGGTGTAGGCGATGCCCAGGCCGCCGCCGAGGTCGAGTTCGGCGAGGGTGACGTCCAGTTCCTCGTGGATCCGGGTGAGGAACTTGGTGAGGCGACGGGCGGCGACCTCGAAGCCCGAGGTGTCGAAGATCTGCGAGCCGATGTGCGAGTGCAGGCCGACCAGCTCCAGGTGCTCGGCGGCCAGGACGCGGCGGACCGCCTCGGCGGCGGCGCCGGTGCTCAGCGCGAAGCCGAACTTCTGGTCGTCGTGCGCGGTGGCCACGAACTCGTGGGTGTGCGCCTCCACACCGGTGGTGACCCGGATGAGCACCTTGGGGCGGGCGCCGGACTCGGCGGCCACGGCCTCCAGGCGGTCGATCTCGTCCAGGGAGTCCAGGATGATCCGGCCGACCCCGGCCTCCACGGCGCGGCGCAGCTCGGCCACCGACTTGTTGTTGCCGTGCATGGCGATGCGGTCGGTGGGGACCTCGGCAGCCAGGGCCACGGCCAGTTCGCCGCCGGAGCAGACGTCGAGCTTGAGCCCCTCCTCGACCACCCAACGGGCGACGGCCTTGGTCAGCAGGGCCTTGCCCGCGTAGTAGACGTCGGCGTCGGTGAAGGCGTTGGCGTAGTCACGGGCCCGGGCGCGGAAGTCCTCCTCGTCCATGACGAAGAGCGGGGTGCCGTACTCGGCGGCGAGGGCGCGCACGCCGACGCCGCCGACGGTGACCTCACCGTTCGAGCGACGCGCGGTGGCGGGCCAGACCCGCGGGTTCAGCGCGTTGAGGTCCTCGGGCGGCAGCGGCGGGTTCTCCTCCGGCAGGACCTCCGCGTGGCGGGATCCGGCGGGGTGGGCGTAGCGGCTCATGACGGTCTTTCGGCTGGGACTTCGATAGTTCTGGCTGTGCTGTGTTGACCGGCGGTCGGCGTGGGAAGGCGACCGGGGCATGTTCCGGTACTCATTGTCCACTAAGCCGATCGGAACACAGGGGTTGGGCTGGTCCCATCGGGTCCGCGGTACGGATCCGCGGACGGGCCCGTGGTGTGGGCCCGCGGCAGCAGGGGTGTCTACAGCCTTGTGGGCGCTGACACCCCGAGCAGGAAGAGTCCGGTGCCGATCACACCGGCGACGGCGGCGGGCAGCGCCGGGTCGAGGGCGGCCCACGTCGGCTCCGGCCCCTGGGCCGGTTCGGCGGCAGTGGTGGAACCCGTCCGCCACTCATCGTAGGCACTGGTCAGCGCCTCCAGGTATCTGACCAGGATATGGGGTTCCTCTCGGCGGGCCGCGGTGTCCAGGACGCTGGGGCCGTCGAAGAGGAGTCCGCGCACCTTCGCCCCATGCCCGTGGTGGCAGCCGCGCGCGCCTGGGGCGGGGGTCCGGTCCGCCCAGCGCAGGCTGCTCAGGGCGTGCGCGTGGGCGTAGCGCAGCCGGAAAGCGGGGTTGGCGTCGGTGAGCCGGACCCAGGCCCCGGGTTTGTCCGCCGAGGGCAGGACCGGCAGGTCGCGCCCGGTGGTCTCGCTCTCGCGGGGGTGTTCGGGTAGCGAGCGGCAGAAGGCCACGCGGGCGCTGTCCTCCCCGATCCGACCCAGCACGCGGCCCGCGGGGGTGAACAGTTCGGCGTGGTCGGTGTCCAGGTAGCGGTCCCGCCAGGAGGCCTCGCCCTCGGGGCCGGGCGGTGGGGCCTGCTCACCCACGGCCAGGGCGATACGGGCCCGGGCGTCGGCGCGGGCGTACCGGCGGGCCTGGGCCAGGGGCCCGGCCTCGTGCAGTTCGGAGCGGGGCCACTCCCCCGTCCCGGTCCAGGGACGGCCGGTGAGGTAGCGCGGCCCGTCGGCGGCGGCGCGGAGCAGGCTCTGGCGCTGCTCGCAGGTGAAGGTGACGTTGGTGAAGCCGCGCTTGTCCGCGAGGACCCGCGCGAACCCGGCGTCGGGCTCGCCCTCCTCGGCCATCGCGTCGACCTCGTCGGAGATCCGCTCGCAAACCACGCGCCGGTGGCTGTCCTCCCGGCCCTTGGGGAGGGTGTCGCGGACCCGGCAGACCAGGCGGGGGGCCAGGGCGACGGCGGCGTCGGCCCCGTCGGCCGCGTGGTCGTTGCGCGGCCACACGAAGGGGACGTCCGCCTCGGACAGGTCGAAGGCGCGCAGGGCGGCGCGCCGCAGGACCGCTTCCAGCCCGCGTGGGGTCACGCCGTGCCCCCGATCCCGCCGTCGCCCTCCCCCAGGAGGGCACGGATCAGGTCGACCAGTTCGTCGGGGTCGAAGGGCTTGGTCAGGTAGTCGTCCACCCCGATCCGCTCCCCGCGTCTGCGGTCGTCGGCCTGGGCTCGGGCGGTCACCATGACGATGCGGCGGTCGTAACCGTCCGAGCGCAGGCGCTCGACCGTGGACCAGCCGTCGAGCCGGGGCATCATCACGTCCATGGTGATCACGTCGGGTTCGACGTGACCCACGCGGTCCAGGCAGTCCTGACCGTCCATGGCGGTGAACACCTCGAACCCCTCCAATTCGAGGTTCAGGCGGATGAGTTCGCGGATCACCTCGTCGTCCTCGACGACGAGAACCCGTGTGGGAAGGGCGTTCACGACCGTGACACTACCGCCGCCGAGCGCGGCGGCACCACTGGAATCCAGTATCGGGCGGTGTCGGGCGGCGTGTGCCCCGGAGGAGTGGTCGACCGACCCACAACCCCTGCTACAGTTGTTCACGCAGCAGCGCGCCCCCATAGCTCAGGGGATAGAGCACCGGCCTCCGGAGCCGGGTGCGGAGGTTCGAATCCTCCTGGGGGCACAGCGAAAACGCAGCAAAAAGGCATCCTACGGGGTGCCTTTTCTGCTTTCCGGTGACTTCTCGACTGTTGGGCCCCACTGCTCCCCCAGGCCTCCCCGGCCTCTCTTTTTCCTTGTTTCGGCCTGTCCTGGCAGTCGGATACGCCCTGCCCACTGAATCTTTCCATTGACAAGATGGGGGCGTTTCGCGTTGACTTTCCAGTGGAAAGATTTGCTGGCCCGGAGAGGGCCGCAGAGAGTTGGAGAGGGAGAGCAGTCATGGCACCCCTGATCACCCTGGTCGGCACCACCGCGCTCCTGACGGTGCTGGGACTGCTGGGCTTCCGGCGCCTGCGGCCCTGGCCGGTGGCGCTGCGCGGCGGGCTGGCCGCCATGTTCACCATGACCGGCATAGCGCATTTCGTGGGACTGCGGGACACCCTGATCGCCATGGTCCCCCCGTCCCTGCCCGCACCGGAGCTCCTGGTCACCGTCACCGGGGTCCTCGAACTCGCGGGGGCCGCCGGACTGCTGTGGCACCGCACCGCGCCCTGGGCGGCCGCGGGGCTGGCCCTGATGCTGGTGGCGATGTTCCCGGCCAACGTGTACGCCATCACCGAGGGGGTCTCGACCGGCCTCACCGAAAGCCTGCCCGTCCGCACCGCCATGCAGGTGGTGTTCGTGGCGGCGGCCACCACGGTCCTCGCCCACTACGTGCGTGTCCGGCGCGGCCGTCGTCGGCAGGCGCCCGCGGAACGACAACCCGTGCCGCGGGCGTGACCGTGGCCGCGGTCTCGGCCAGGAGCGGTCAGATCAGGTGGCGGGGATCATCGGCCAGGTGCCGTCGACCACGGCTTCGGGGTTCCGGCGGCGCAGGTACTCCTGGAAGCTGGCGGACTGCTCGGCCTTCCACTTGACCTGAGCCCGGTGCAGGTCCTCGGCGGACATCTCCGCGATCTCGGGGTGGGCGGCGGCGATCCGCCAGGCCAGGCGCGCGGCGGCCAGGGCGTCGGCAGCCGCCCCGTGCGCCTCCTCCTGGGCGAGGGGGACGTCGTAGTGGGCGCAGACGTCGACCAGCTTCCTGGAGCCCCGGCGGTAGGTGTCCACATGCTTGTCCAGGACGAACGGGTCCACCACCAGGGGCTGGGCGCCCAGCGGCGCACCCGGGCGGTGGAGCGCGATCTCGCGGTCCAGGAGGGTGAGGTCGTAGGGGGCGTTATAGACCACCACGGGCATGCCGTCGGCGGTGACGGCCTCCAGCGCGGCGGCGATCTCGGTGACCACCTCGGCCGCGGGACGGCCCTCGGCACGGGCCTGCTCGGTGGTGACGCCGTGGATCTCGGCGGCCTCCGCCGGGATCTCGATCCCGGGATCGGCCAACCAGGTGGTGACCTCCTTGGCGCCCCGCCCGGGGTCGATGCGCCACAGGGCGGCGGTGACGATCCGGTCCCCCTCGACGTCCAGGCCGGTGGTCTCGATGTCGAAGGCGGCCATGGGCCGGGTGTGCCAGGGAGTGTTCACGTGCTTCCTCTGTTCGGTGCGGTGGTGTGGTCGGCGCCGGCGGCGCTGCTTTCGATGGTGGCGCTGGTGCTGCTGGTACCGCTGTCGGTCCTACTGGTGATGTCGGTGAGCGCGGTGACGCAGGCGCGGATCGCCGGGGTCTCGGCGTCGGCCCGCCACACCGCCTCGATGGTCCTACGAAGCGGCGGTTCCGTGGGCAGGAACCGCACACCTTCGGGTGCGGTACGCCGGCCCAGGTCCGGGACGAGCGCCATGGCGAGCCCGGAGGCCACCAGCTCCAGCTGGGAGGGGATCTCGGCGAGCGTGTACCTGATGTCGGGCTCCACGCCCCGGGCGCGCAGGGCCTGGAGGATCGCCTCATAGGGTTCGGTGCCCGCCGGGCAGCTCGCCCACGGCAACTCGGTGGGGGCTTGGGAACCCGGGGCCACGAAGTCGGCGAGATCGACCGTGTCCCGGTCGCCGAAGGGGTGGCCGGAGGGCAGGGCCAGGCACACCCGCTCGTCCAGGAGCCGCACAGTACGGACCCCCGCGGGGAGCGCGACCGGGCGGCTGGACCAGCTCTCGGCCATGACCAGGTCCAGTTCCCCGCGCAGCAGCGGCGGCAGCAGGGACACCACCTCTCCGTCGCGGACCGTGGGGGTCAGTCGGGGATGTTCGGCGAGCAGGGCGGACAGCGCGCCCGGAAGCAGGGTGCGCACCGCGCTGCCCACACCGCCCAGGCGCAGCGGCCCGAGGATCTGACTCTCCAGGGCGGCCAGGTCGGTCTGCGCCTCGGCAACCTGGGCGAGCACCCGGTCGGCGTGCCCGGCCAGAACCCGGCCAGCGTGGGTGAGCCGCACGGTCCGACCGTCGGGTTCGAGCAGTCGCTGGCCCACCTCCCGCTCCAGTTTGGCGAGCTGCTGGGACATCCCCGAAGGGGTGAGGTGCAGAACCCTCGCCGCGCGCGCGATGGAGCCGTGGGTCCGCACGGCGGCCAACGCCCTCAGTCGTTCGATGCTGAACACATCAGTAATGCTACCGAGTACGTCAGACAAATCATCGCTTTTGTTTCTGGGTTGTGGGCGGCAGGCTGGTTCTCAGGAAAACGATGGGAGCGACGGTGAGGAACGCGGAGTCGGTGGCGAGCACGGAGACGAAACGGGAGCCCCGACAGGGTTCGGTGTTGGACCGGATCAACCCCGTGGCCTTGGCCGTGGCGGGTTCGGGCTGCACCTCCGCGACGGGTGTGTTCGTCAAGCTCTCGGGGGCCAACACGGGAACCGCCGCCTTCCTACGGTGCGGGCTCGCACTGTTCCTGCTGGTCCCGATGGCCGCCGCCGAACTCCGCCGGATCGGCCCGCGGGCGCGGCGGCTACTGGGCCTGGACGCGGCGGCGGGGCTGCTGCTCGGCGTGGACTACGTGTTCTGGGCGGCGAGCATCCAGCACGTGGGCGCGGGGATGGCGACCGTCCTGCTCAATATCCAGGTGGTGGCCTTCCCTCTGCTGGCGTGGGTGTTCCTGGGAGACCGCGCACCGCTGCGGTTGCTGCTGGCGGTACCGGTGATGCTGGCCGGGGTCGCCCTGACCGCCGGGGTGTTCAACCCGGCCGGGAGCACCGGCGCGGTTCCCGACGGTGACCCGTGGCTCGGCCTGGCCTACGGCTGCGCGGCCGGGGCCACCTACGCCGGGTACCTCTTCCTGTCCCGACTCGCGGGCGGCCAGGGGCACACGGTGACCCCGGTGTGCGTCTCCACCGCCGCCGCGACGTTGGCCGCGGGTGTGCTGGGTGCGCTGTGGAGCGGGATCGACCTGGCGTCACTGGACGCGCGGGCCTGGATGTGGCTGGCGCTGTTGGCACTGACCGGGCAGGTGCTGACCTGGCTGCTGGTCGGCTCGGCACTGCCCCGGCTGCCCGCGAGCACGGGCGCGGCGATCCTCGTGCTCCCGCCGGTCCTGGCGGTGGCCATGGCCGCTGTCTTCCTGGGTGAGCGGGTGACCCCCGTCCAACTGGCGGGCTGCGTGCTGGTGGTTCTGGCGATCTGGCTGTCCCAGCGGCGAAGTCCCCGGTCCGGTCAGAGCACCTGAACCGGCTTCAGGGCGGGGCGGGCGTACTCCCCTCCGCGCAGGCGCACCGCGACCGCGATCACGGCCAGCCCCACCAGAGTGATCAGGGCGCCCGCCCACAAGGGCGAGGTGTAGCCCAGACCGGCGGTCAGGCCGAGACCCCCGGCCCAGGCGCCCAGGGCGTTGCCGACGTTGAACGCGGCGATGTTGGCGCCCGAGGCGAGCGTGGGGGCCTTGGCGGCGAAGTCCATAATGCGCATCTGGAGCCCCGGCACCGTCGCGAAACCGACGAAGCCCATGAGCAACAGGGCCACCAGGGCGGCCCACTTGAGGTGTGCGACCAGTGCGAAGCCGGCCAGGACCAGGGTGAGCAGGGCGAAGAGCACCAACAGGGTCCGGCCGAGGTTCCGGTCGGCGGCGCGCCCGCCGAGGATGTTGCCGGCGAAGAGGCCCACGCCGAAGAGCACCAGGAGCCAGGGCACGGCGGTGGCGGCGAATCCGCTCACCTCGGTGAGGGTGAAGGCGATGTAGGTGAACCCGCCGAACATGCCGCCGAAGCCGAGGACGGTGGCCACCAGGGAGAACCAGACCTGGGTACTGCGGAAGGCGGAGAGTTCGGTGCGCAGGCTGGGCGCGGAGGCCGACGGAGCGGCTTCGGTCGCGCTGGTGGCGCCCTGAGCAGCGGGCACAGCCGAGGTGGCGGCGGTCTTGGTGGCCGGGACCAGGGCGGTGATACCCGCGAAGGCGACCACGCCGATCACGGTGATGGCCCAGAAGGTGGAGCGCCAGCCGAAGGCCTGGCCGAGGAAGGTCCCGAAGGGCACGCCGAGGACCGTGGCGGTGGTGAGCCCGGCGAACATGATCGAGATCGCGGCGGCCTTGCGGTGCACGGGGACCAGCCCGGCGGCCAGGACCGCGCCGATCCCGAAGAACGCACCGTGGCACAGGGCCGCGAGGATGCGTCCGGCGAGCATGACCTCGTAGGTGGGCGCGAGCGCGGAGGTCAGGTTGCCCGCGATGAACAGCACCATCAGCAGGAGCAGGGCGCGTTTGCGGTCCACCCGGTTGAGCAGCGCGGTCAGGCCGACCCCGCCGACCGCGACGGCGAGGGCGTAGCCGGAGATGAGGTACCCGGCGACGGTGGGTGTGACCCCGAAGTCGGCGCCGACCTCGGGCAGCAGACCCATGATGACGAATTCGGTGAGTCCGATACCGAAGCCCCCGATGGCGAGGGCGTAGAGCGCGAGCGGCATGAGGAGTATTCCTCGGAGAGAGAAGGGTAGTTGCGCGTGCACTAGTTGCACACGCAACAGAAATAGTTGCATGCGCGTTCTACATGCGCAAGCTAAGATGATGTGTGACCAGCCACGAGGAGGTGGGGCGTCCATGGGGATCGCCGACGACGCCGTAGAGATCCGCGCGCACGGATGGCGAACGCTCGCCGCCGTCCACGGACTCATCGAGACCGCCCTGGAGCGCGCACTCCAGTCGGAACACGGGATCTCCGTCGTGGAGTACACCGTCATGGACGCCCTGAACCGGCAGGACGGCTGGCACATGAGGATGCGACAGCTCGCCCGCGCCGCCGCGCTGTCCAACAGCGCCACCACCCGTCTGGTCACCCGACTGGAGGATCGAGGGCTGCTCACCCGCATCCTGTGCGCCGATGACCGGCGCGGGATCTACACGGAGCTGACCCCCGCCGGAATGGAGCTCCTCACCCGGGCCCGGCCCACCCACGACGAGGTACTGCGCCAGGCTCTGGACGAGGCGGCGCAGACACCTGAACTCGCCCCGCTGGTGGGCGCCCTGCGCGAGCTCACCCCGGAGCCGGGGCAGGTCGCACGGGAACAGGAACCGGCCCAGCCCGCGACCTGACCGCCCAGAGCGCGGCGAGGCGAGGGATCCCGCACAACCGTGGTTCTGGTGGCCGGGGTCGGGGCCGGATAGCGTCAGGTCATGAAGTTCTTGGTACGTGAACGCGTGTTCGACATCGGCGACGATTTCTGGGTGACCGACGAACAGGGCGCCAAGGTGTTCTGGGTGGACGGCAAGGCGTTGCGGGTGCGCACCACCTTCGAGCTCAAGGATCCCAAGGGCGAAGTCCTCATGGTGATCCGCAAGAAGCTCTTCAAGGTCCGCGACCAGATGCGGGTGGAGCACGACGGCAAGACCGTCGCGACCGTCCGCAAGAGGCTGTTCAATCCCCTCCGGGACAAGCTCGCCGTGGAGGTCAGGGGCGGCCCCGACTGGGAGGTGGTCGGGAGCTTCTTCGACAAGGAGTACTCGATCGGCGACAAGGAGGGAACCGTCGCGGTGGTCTCCCGCAAGTGGTTCCGGATGCGCGACACCTACGCGGTGGACGTCAACACCCATCGCAAGGACATCGCGGGTGACCCGGCCCTGGTCATCAGCGTGGCGGTGGCGGTCGACGCCCTCACCAACGACGACGGCGACGACAGCTAGGCCGTTGCTCCGCTCCCCCTTCCGTACCGGGCTGGGACGCCCCCAGCGCCGAAGCTCGGCGAGGTCAGGGCGCGCCGCCATGCTCGGGGTGGAGCAGTTCGCGTTCCCAGGGCAACGGTGGGCGGGTCCCGGGCAGCATCAGCGGGCGGGGCGCGCGGCCTTCACCCAGGCAGGCGGTGATCTCGGCTGCCAGGTACTCGCCGACCGCCCTGAAGGAAATCGGGTTGGAGTCCACGGGGTGCCAGCGGGCGTCGGTGACGCGGATACGGGCGGAGTAGGCCGGTCTGGGCCCGTCGCCGAGCGTCCAGGATCTGTGCACACCGTCGCCCAGGGCCTCCAGGTACTCCTCGGGGAAGCTGTCGCCCTCCACCCGGTGGGTCACCTCATCGACGATCTCGACCCCGCTACGGCCGGGCCCGAGTGGCAGGGCCTCCGCCCACACCACGGCGAATTTTCCGCCGCAGCCCTGTCGGATGATCCTGCCGTACAGGCGAGGCACGGCGCGGGTCAGGGGGAGCGCGTCAGGTAACGGGTGGTGGATCGGTGGACGGGTCGGGGGGTCTGCGGGCACGGGGCTCCGCCTTCCTCTCGGGGGTCGGTCACACTCCGGTAGCGCCGTCGATGCTCTCTCTCAGCAGGTCGGCGTGACCGTTGTGACGGGCGTACTCGGCGATGAGTTTCACCAGGACCGACCTGAGTTGGATGGGCTCGCCGGAGCGTGACTCCATCCCCGCCGCGTCCAGCGTTCCCGCCGCCGCGACGATCTCCCGGGACCGGTCCACCTCGGCCCGCCAGGTCGCGAAGGCCTCGGCCGGGTCCCCGCCGAGGTCGTCGAAGTCCTGGTCGGGGTCGTCGTCGGCGTAGTACAGCAACGGCAGGTCCTCCCCCGCGAACTGGATCCGGAACCACCAGCGCTCCACCCCTGCCAGGTGGCGGACCAGCCCGTGCAGGCTGAGGGCGGAGGTGGGGACGGCCCGCGCGGAGAGCTGCTCGGGGCTCAGCCCTTCGCACTTGGCCTCCAGGGTGGTGCGGTGCCAGTCGAGGTAGGCGGTGAGGACCTCGGCCTCCGTCCCTACCCGGGGCGGGGCGGGACGGTCGTCGGCGGGCCACACACCCGCGAAGTTCTGCGGCGGGATCTGGCTCATGCTTGCAGTCTGCGCCGTAACAGCGACGAACGGGAGGGTGATCCGCGGGGTGTGGACAACTCCGGACGGAGCGGTGGCCGGGCTCCGGGTTCCGGGTTCCGGGTTCCGGTAGCCAGCTGTAGTGTCCGGCACGATCGCGGTACCCCAGACTGTTCGGTGTCGACGAAACCGGGTCGACACGCGAACAAGATCGAGGGGTGCGGGATGCGGGACGTCTGGGGTCGGGCATTACGAGCGTGCGGCTACCTGCTGCTGGCGTTGGGAGCCGGGATGCTCACCCTCCTGGTGCTTCCGTTCACCCTTGTCGTGGCGTTGACCATCCCCGTCAGCGGGGTGGGGCTGTTCGTGTTTCCCAGGTGGCTGCGGCTGGTGGCCCGATGGGCCGACTGGAACCGGGGACGGGCTGCCAGGCTGCTCCGGGTCGAGGTCCCCGAACTCTCCCTGCCCGCGGAGCAGAGCGTTCTGGCTCTGCTGCGCAGACCGGCGATGCTCCGGCTTCTACTCTGGACTCCGGTGTTCGCGCTGGTGAGCATGGTGTTCGGGCTCCTGGGACTGCTCGGCCCGGGCATGATGCTCAACCCGGCGCAGATGCTGATGTGGTGGGCCTTCCCCCCGGACCTGCAGCCGATGCAGTTCGGGCTCCCCATCGACGGTTGGGGGATCGCGCTCGGTGTCGCCGCCGTGCAGCTGGTGGCGGGGACGGTGATCACCGTGTGGGTCGTCCCGCCGGCCGCGAGACTCCACGCCCGGCTGTGTGTCCGGCTGCTGGCGCCCTCCGAACGGGAGCGGCGGGAGGAGCTGGCCACTCGGGTCGACGAGCTCCAGCGCACCCGGGCCGGCGTGGTGGACGCCCACGGCGCGGAGCTGAGGAGGATCGAACGCGATCTGCACGACGGCACCCAGGCGCGGCTGGTGGCGATCGCGATGCAGCTGGGTGTGGCGAAGGAGGCGGTGGCGGATCCGACGGTCGCCGCTCTCCTGGAACAGGCCCACACGGGCACGGAGGAGGCCATGTCCGAGCTGCGCGACGTCATCCGGGGCATCTATCCGCCCATCCTCGCCGACCGCGGGCTTCCCGGGGCGCTCGCCGCGCTGGCCGGTCGGACCACGCTGCCGGTGCGACTGGACGTCACCGACCCCGGGACGCTTCCGGTGGCGGTGGAGACCGCCGCCTACTACGCGGTCACCGAGTCCGTCACCAACGCGGTCCGGCACAGCGGTGCGGACTCGGTGACGGTACGGCTCTCCCGGGAGGGGATGACGGGGGCGGAGGGGAAGCAGGGGGATCTGCTGGCGCTGACCGTGACCGACGATGGACGGGGCGGGGTCGACGAGACCGCCGGAAGCGGGATCCAGGGCCTGCGCAGGAGGGTCGCCGCCCTGGACGGACGTGTGTCCGTGCACAGCCCCGAGGGCGGACCGACGGTGATCGGGGTGGAGCTTCCGTGCGGATCGTGATCGCCGAGGACAACGTGCTGTTGTCCGAAGGCCTCAAGCTTTTGCTGTCCACCCGCGGCCACGAAGTGGTGGCAGTGGCCCAGGACGTTCCCGCCTTCGCGGAGGCCGTCGACCGGCACCGGCCGGACCTGGCCCTGGTGGACGTGCGCCTGCCCCCGGACTTTCGCGACGAAGGCATCCACGCCGCCATCGCCGCCCGCAGCGCCCACCCCGGCCTGCCGGTACTGGTGCTGTCCCAGTACGTCGAACGCGACTACGCGGGCGAGCTTCTCTCGGACGGCCAGGGCGGCGTGGGGTACCTGCTCAAGGACCGGGTCGGCCGGGTGAGCGAGTTCGTCGACGCTCTGAGGAAGGTGGCCGGGGGCGGCACGGTGATGGACCCGGCGGTCGTCCAGCAGCTGCTGGCCCGCAGGGAGCGGGACCCGCTGGAGTCCCTGACCGCCCGGGAACGCGAGGTGCTCGCCCTCATGGCCGAGGGGCACGACAACACCGAGATCGCGGAACGGATCGTCGTCACCAACAACGCCGTGCACAAGCACATCGGCAACATCTTCCAGAAGCTGGACCTGGCCCCCACGGACACCGGCCACCGCCGGGTCCGAGCGGTCCTCACCTACCTGAGCCACCGGAGCTGAGGCGGGTCTCCCGGGCAGCGGGGATGGGACGGGGCTCGAAGTCACCGTGGCCGGGTCAGGTGCCTGACCCGGCCCGCCGGGACCGCTGACCGACTACACGGTCTCCGCCTCGGCCTTGGCCTCCCGGACGTCGCGGCGGGTCAGCAGGACCCCGGCGGCGGCCGCCGTGAAGAACATCAGCACGCCGTAGACCGCCGAGGGGATCGCGATCTCGGTGCTGCCGAGAACCGTCACGGCGATGGTCAGCGACAGGGTGGTGTTGTGCAGACCGATCTCCATACAGGAGGCGATGGCCTCGGGGCGCTTAGTACCGACCATGCGCGGGGCCCAGTAGCCGATGGTCAGGCTCACGATGTTGAAGATGAGGACCATCAGGCCGACCGAGACGATGTACTGCGGCAGGTTGGCCCACTCCGCGGCGATCGCGCCGACGATGACGGCGACGAGGACGAAGACGGATCCGAGCTTGACCGGCTTCTCCATCCGTTCGGCGAAGGAGGTCATCTTCGCGCGGATGAACATGCCGATGGCAACGGGGACGAGGATGACCGCGAAGACCTGGATCATCTTGTCGGCCTGGAGCCCGATGGACCCGCCCTCGGTGAAGTAGCCGAGTGAGAAGCCGGTGATCAGCGGCAGGGTCACCATGGCGGTGAGCGAGTTGATCGCGGTCAGGGAGATATTGAGCGCGACGTTGCCCTTGAACAGGTAGCTGTACAGGCTCGCGGTGGTTCCGCCCGGGGAGGCGGCCATCATCATCATGCCCACCGCCAGCAGCGGTGAGAGGTCGAAGTAGTTGACGAAGACCAGGACCAGGCCGAAACAGAAGATCGGCAGCAGGACGATCTGGCAGCCCAGGATCAGGACGATGGTCCAGGGCATGGAGATCAGCCGGGTGAAGTCCTTGACGGTGAGGGACAGACCCAGGCCGAGCATGATGATGCCGAGGGCGATCGGGAGGCCGATCGTCGTGAGGGCGGAGTCCATGGGGCACCTTGGGGGACGGGCCGCGGGGAGGGCGGCACGGGCGGTCGGGACAATCGCGGACCGCGTTCGGTGAACGGTGCCTGCGCACAGGTGACCTGTGCCGCCCGGAGTGTCCCGGAAACGCCCGGAGCATCCCGGAGACGTCCGGCAGGGTGACGGAATCGCGCCGATCCGTGACCCACACCACAAAGTTACCTGTAGGTAGGAAATAGTGGCATGCGTCACGCGCACTGGCAAGGGCGGGGGCGCCTTCGCCCCTGGTCAGGCGGCGGGCCAGGAGCTGCCAGTCATGTCGTAGGCCAGGTGGAACCACACCTTGCGGATACTGGGGTGCCCGTTGTCGCCCCAGGTAGTGGCGAAGCTGTCGATCAGTGCCAGGCCGCGCCCGTCCTCGGCGGTGAGCCTCTCCTCCGGCGGTGACGCGAACAGCTGGCCTCCCGCGTCCTTGAGCGCGCTGACGGGGGTTCCGTTGTCCCGACAGGTGACCGTCAGCCCGTTCGGTCCCCGGTCCACGCGGACCACGAAGGTCTGGCCCGGCTCCCCCGAGCGACTGTGCCGAATCGCGTTGGTTGCGAGCTCTGCGCCGAGCAGCGTGAGCACGTACTGGTAGTCCGAGTCCCGCCCGGCCGCGCAGGTCTCCAGGAAGGCGCGGACCAGGGGTACGCTCACCGGCTCGCCGCTGAACTCCCAGCGGCGTTTGGTGAACGGGACCGGTACTCGGCCGTTGAAGTAGTGCCGGTACTCGTCCGGGACCCGCTCAAGAACTCTGTCCTCGTTCTTGATGAGAGTGGGCACGGCAACGAGCGTGGGCATGGCTGACTCCTTCGGCGGGGCGGCTCAGTGGACGGGCGAGCCGAAACGGGGGCGGCTGCTGGAGTGTCCGAGGAGGGAGGCTCGAACCGGTATGACCTTACGCGATCACATCGTCTCGGAACAGGGGAGGCCGGTGTGGTGAGTTCCCCGAATTCGCCGGTGAACTCCTGCCACACCGGAACCTGTCACGCCTCCGTTTGTTCGCCCCAGGCCAGGGCCTCCTTGGCGGCGGTCTCCGCGAGGTCGCGGTCGGTGTCGACCAGGGCGATCCGGGTCCGGCGCTCCAGCAGGTCATCGGCATTCAGGGCGCCCTCGTGGCTCACCCCGAAGCGGAGTTCGGCCGGGGTGATGCCGCGGGTGATCGGGGCCAGCAAGGCGGGGTCTCCCCCGGCGGTGGACAGCACGTCGACCGCCTCGGTCCCGTACCTGGCCACCAGGTGGCGCGGGGCGTCCAGGGCGTCGAGCTCCTCGTGGGAGGCGGCGCCCACCAGCGGGATCTCGCGGGTGCGGCAGGGCCCGGCGGGCATGCGGTGCGCCGCGACCAGCGCGTCGACGGTCTCCTCCGCCATCGCCCGGTAGGTGGTGAGCTTGCCGCCGACCACGGTCACCGAACCATTGGGGGCGACCGAGATCGAGTGCTCCCGGGACAGGTTGGAGCTGTGTTCGTCGCCGCGCAGCAGCGGGCGCAGCCCGGCGAAGGAGCCGATGACGTCTGCCCTGGTCAGCTCGGTGGACAGCGCCCGGTTGAACTGGGTGAGGAGGAAGTCCACGTCCTCCTCGGGGACTTCCGGGACGCGCGCGGCCGGGCCGTCCACGGGCTCGTCGGTGAGTCCGGCGAAGATTCGACCGTCGGGCTGCGGGAGCGCGAACACGAACCGGCTGGTGCTCCCCTCGATCGGCACGGTCAGCGCGGCCTTGGGGTGGCCGAGCGTCGCCGCGTCCAGGACCAGGTGGGTGCCGCGGCTGGGGCTCAGCTGGATGCCGGGGTCGAGGGCGTCGGCGTGTACCCCGGTGGCGTTGACCACCGCGCGCGGCCGCACCGGGATGATCCGGCCGGTGGTCTCGTCGCGCAGGACGGCACCGTCCGCGGTGATGCTCTCGGCCGAGCAGCGGGTGATGATCCGGGCGCCCTGACCGGCCGCGGTGCGGGCGATCCCGATGACGAGGCGGGCGTCGTCGACGAGCTGGCCGTCGAAGGACAGGATTCCGCCGAGCAGTCCCTCTGTTTTGACGCCGGGGAGGAGGCGGGTGGTCTGGCGGGCGTTGAGGATCCGGGGCGGGCGGAGCACCGAGGCGGGGGTGCGGGACAGCACGCGCAGGAGGTCGCCCATGCCCATCCCGGCGCGGACGAACAGGGCTCGGGCCAGGCCGGTGTCCCGGTGGACGGGGACCACCATGGGCATGGGGCGGACCAGGTGGGGCGCGGTGACGCGCATGAGGACGTCGCGTTCGCGGGCGCTCTCGTAGGCGATGCCGACCTGGCCCTTGGCGAGGTAGCGCAGCCCGCCGTGGACCAGTTTGGAGCTCCAGCGGCTGGTGCCGAAGGCGAGGTCCTCGCGTTCGACGAGCACGGTGGACAGGCCGCGGGAGGCGGCGTCCAGGGCGACTCCGGTGCCGGTGACTCCCCCGCCGACCACCAGGACGTCCACCTCGGGACATGCCTCCAGTTCGGCGAGGTCGGCGGTGCGCCGGGAGGCGTTGAGTGCGGTGGACCGGGTGTGCTGACGCATCGGGGCGTCCTTTCCGGAGAGGGTGGGTCAGGGCCGCAGGTAGCCGTCGAGCAGGACGGACAGTTCCTCGACCAGTCCGTCCTGGTCGAATACGTCGGCGAAGAGGCGGTGGGAGGTCACGGTGTTCTGCACGGTGACCATGAACAGGTGGGCCAGGGCTCCGGGGTCGCCCTCGCGGACCGATCCCTCGGTCTGGCCCGCGGCGATGGCCGGTTCGAGCAGGTCGAGTGCGGCGCGGTGGCTGCTGCCCAGGCGGTGGAACGTGTAGGTGGCCAGGAGCTCGGGTTCGGTGTCGACGATGCGGTTGACCAGTGGGTGGGCGAGCATCGCGCGGGCCACCCCGGCGGCGTGCCGGACCAGCTGGGTCCGGGTGTTCTCCGCGTCCCCCGCGGCCGCCTCGCGGTCCGCCTCCATTTCTTCGGCGATGAGGATGCGTCTGAGTTCGCGGGTGAGCAGGTCGGCGACCAGGGCGGTCACGTCCGGCCAGCGCCGGTAGACGGTAGGGCGGCTGACCCCGGCGCGCCGGGCCACGTCGGTCAGGGTGGTCCGGCGCACCCCGAAGGCTTCGACGCAGGCGCGGGCCGCGTCCAGGATCTCGTCCTCTACGTTACGTTTTGACGCCATGTGTAAAACTGTAGAGCATGACCCACGATCCTCGCACTGAACCCACCTCCGTCAGCCTCGCCGACACCGCCGCTACCGCGCCGGACATGAGCTGGTTCGCCTGGGGCGACCCCGCCAAGGCGAAGGAGCTCGAACCCGGACTGCGCGACCTCATCTCCCAGGTGCTGCGCGCCCGGACCGAGGACATGCCCCCGGTGGCCAAGGCGGATGTGGCCCTGCCCGCCTCCCGGCTGGACGGCGGCCTGCTGAAGGCCTTCACCGAGCTCCTGGGCGCCGAACACGTGCTCGTGGACGACGCGACCCGCCTGATCCACAGCGGCGGCAAGAGCACCCCGGACCTGCTCGCCCGCCGGGCCGGACAGGCCTCCCCCGCTCCCGACGCCGTGCTGTACCCGGCCGACCACGACGAGGTGGAGCGGCTTCTGGAGCTCTGTTCGGCCGAACGTGTGGCCGTGGTGCCCTTCGGCGGCGGTACGAGCGTGGTGGGCGGGGTCTCCCCGCTGGACGGCGGCTTCCAGGCCGTGGTCACCCTCGACCTGCGCCGGCTGAACCGCCTGGTCTCCCTGGACACCACCTCGCTGACCGCGGTGCTCGGCGCGGGCGTGCGCACCCCGCACGCCGAGGCGATGCTGGCCGAGCACGGGCTCACCCTCGGCCACATGCCGCAGAGCTACGAGTACGCGACCATCGGCGGGTACGCCGCCACCCGCTCCAGCGGGCAGGCCTCCGCCGGGTACGGGCGGTTCGAGGACATGGTGGTGGGCCTGAAGGTCGCCACCCCGCGCGGCACCCTGGACGCGGGCGGCCCCCCGGCCTCGGCCGCCGGGCCGGACCTGCGCCGCCTCCTCGTGGGCTCCGAGGGAACGCTGGGCGTGATCACCGAGGTGGCCGTGCGGGTGCGCCCCGTTCCGGAGCGGGTACTGGACGAGGCCTGGTCCTTCCCCGACTACGCCAGCGGGGTGGACGCCCTGCGCACTCTCGCGCAGTCGGACACCCGGCCCACCATGGCACGGCTCTCGGACGAGACCGAGACCTTCGTCAACGCCGCCATCGGCGGGCGCGAGGCCGTCCCGGGCTGCCAGGCGGTGCTGGGCTTCGAGGGCACCGACGCCGAGGTCGAGGCCCGCGCGACCGTGGTCCGGAAGGTGATGGAGGCCGCGGGCGGCACTGCGCTGGGCCCGGACCCGGTGGCGCACTGGCGCGAAACCCGCTTCCACGCGCCCTATCTGCGCGACACCCTGCTGTCCGCGGGCATCCTCGCCGAGACCCTGGAGACCGCCGCGTCCTGGAGCGACCTGCTGCCGCTGTATGCGGCCGTGGTGGGCGCGCTGACCGGCGCCCTGGAGGACGACGAGAGCGGCGCCGTGGTGCAGTGCCACATCTCGCACACCTACGCGACCGGCGCCTCGCTGTACTTCACCGTGGCCACGGGTGCGGGCACGGACCCGGCCGCGCGCTGGGACCGCGCCAAGCGGGCGGCCTCGGACGCGATCGTGGCCAACCGCGGCACCATCACCCACCACCACGCGGTGGGCACCGACCACCGCCCGTGGATGGCGGCGGAGCTCGGCCCGCTGGGCGGCGAGGTGCTGCGCGCGGTGAAGTCGGCGCTGGACCCGCAGGGCGTGCTCAACCCGGGCAAGCTCATCCCCGAAGCGTGAGTGCGCGGCCGGGGCTGTGAGCGCGGCGGGCCCGGAGCGTTCCGGGCCCGTGCCCGGCCGGACCGTTCAGGCCGGGATGGACTCCGTCCTCAGCAGGTCGTCGATCTGCCGGGTGAGTTCCTCCATGGAATCCAGGATCTCGTCCTTGTCGTAGGGGCCGTACAGGTGGAGCCCCAGATACACGCCGATGTTGTCCGTGACGAAGTGGGACAACGCGTAACCGTCGCGGAAGGAGGGCACCATCACATCGTCGAAGACACCCACCATGCCCGCGTCGGCCACCTCCGTGTCGCGCCACCGGTGTCCGACCCAGACGTCGTTGGTCTCCTCGAAGCTCCCGCTTTCCCAGCCGGAGCGCATGACGTCGAACCTTTCCAGCAGCTTGTCGTTCATGCCGGGGTCCGCGGGGTCGTGCAGGTAGACGTCCATGGTCAGCAGCACGGTGTCCGTCCGGCTGTCCTGCCCGAGGCAGGTGAGCCGACCGAGCAAACCGTCCTGGAGGCCCCCGAACCCGATGTGGACATCGGAGGACTCGGGTTCATAGCTCCCGGTCACCATCACGGTCCCGGTCCCTGGCGCGGGCACCTCCGAGCGCACCGTGAAGGGAAACAGCGTCCGGCAGCTCGGCAGCTCGGCGTAGGGACCCCGCCCTCCGGAGAGGCTGGACACGACCACGGCCACGGAGACCAGCAGGAGCAACGCGACTCCGATGCCGCCGAACAGCAGCGGTAGGTTGCGCCGGGAGCGCCCTCCGGGAGCTGGTGGGTAACCACCAGACGCAGGGGGGCCCGGCGGTAGAGGTGGGCCGGGCGGGCCGAAGGGTAGCCCGGGACGAGGCTGTCCGGCACGCCGGGGGTCGGGGTCTCCAAGACGATGGTCACTCACAGGACCCGCCTCTCCCAGAACCGTCCGACGGAAGTGACAACCGGGCGGCAAAGCACAGCGTCAACCCAAGAACAGCGTCTCTACCAGCTATGATAGACCGCTCTGCGCGCTCTGGCCGAGGGTCACTCCCCGGCCAGCTCCGGCAGGCGCTCCACCAGTTCCTCGGCGAGCGCCTCCAGGGCCTCCAGGCTGTCCAGGGGCTCGACCGGCTCAGCGGTCTGGTGGAAGAGGCTCACCCGCAGGTTGGCCACCGAGTACTCCAGTGAGGTCCACAGTTCGGGGTCCTCGCCCTCCTGGCCCCGGGAGACCGTGGCGTAACCGCCGTCACCCACCGGGAGGGAGCGCCACTCCACCGCGCGCATGGGCGGGTCCGAGTACTCCAGTTCGAAGTCGTCGGCTTCCCGCTCCAGTTGTCCCTCGGCGACCATGGCCTGCATCCGGCGCACGCCCTCGCGTTCCTCGGGGTCGTACAGGACGGCCTGGAGGCTGAAGTCGGCGGGACCGCCGTCGACCGCCACCGCCGCCTCGCAGTGCACCAGCTGGAGTACCCCGTCCTCGCCGGGGTCGGCGGCGCCGCCGCGGAGGTCGAAGTCACCGGTTCCGGGCAGCCGGTCGGGCAGGTCATCCGGGAGCAGGTCCTCACAGTCCCCGGTCAGGCTGGTGTAGCCGTCGGTCGCCCGGTCCCACACGAACACCCCGCCCGCCACCAGCACCGCGGCGGCCGCCGCGCCCCCAATCAGTGGCAGGGCGCGCGACCTGTCGCGGCGTCTTTCCCGCTCCGGGGCCTGCTCTGCCTCGGTCACGCCGGTTCCGCCTCTCGGGTGATCTGTTCGTAGAGCTGCTCGGAGAGCAATTCCATGTAGTCGAGGACATCGGACTCTTCGTAGGAGTCGTAGAGGCTGTAGGAGCCCTGGGCGGTGACGTTGTCCGTGACGAAGGTCAGGACCCCGTGGCCGTCGCGATTGTAGAACTCGCTGTTGTCCTCGTAGAACCCGACCATCCCGCCGTCGCCGGTCGAGGTCTCCCGCCAGCCGCGCCTGACCCAGCCGGGCGGGGAGTCGCTCATCTCACCGCCCGCCCACTCCTGGCGGTGGTCCTCCATCTCACCCACCAGGTATTCGTTGAGTTCCCCGGCCGCCTCCTGGTCCTGGCCGTGGGCCTCGTGCAGGAAGATCGAGAGCCACAGCACCTCGCGGTAGTCCCGGTCGATGACCTTGCACTGGAGGTAGCCGCGGATCTCCATCTCCTCGATGTACCGCTCGTCCAGGGAGTGCGGGTCTCCGACGTCGACGAACTCACCGGAGACCCTGGGGCGGACCGGGACGGGCACGGTGGCGAGCATCTCCTCCGACACGAGGGGGCCGCACCCGGGCAGTGCGGTGTAGGGACCGTTGGTGCCCGAGAGCGACCAGACCACCACCCCCGCGGACACCAGGAGCAGGGCCGCTGCCCCGATCCCGCCGAGCAGCGGTGCCCACCGCCGGGCCGACGGCGGGTACGGCTGCGGGGCCTGTGGAAACGGCTGCCGGACGTAGGGCTGCTGGGGCTGCGGGAACCCGACGGGCGGCGGGGGGCTGTGCGGCGGCTGGCCGGGGCGGCCGGGGAACGGCGGCTCTCCCGGTCGCCCGGGGAACCCGTCACTACCAGGGGGATGTCCGGTCATCAGTGTCGCGGCGTCCCTCCCCGATGGACGGGCGGACCCGGACAGGCCACGGGGAGCACGCGCCACACCTCCTCACAGGTGGGTCGACAACGGTCGATATCTCGACAGAATAGGATGTTTTCCCGCCTGAAACGGTCCCTAACCGGACTCGTTCCCGGTACTGAACCGCCCTAGCGCTCGGCCACGCGCGGGATCTGTTTGACGACCGAACCCGTAGCCGCCTCCGCGATCTTGTAGAGCTCGTCGACGTCCGGCGGCCGCGAGGACCCGGAGTAGTCGACGGTCAGCCCGACGAGGGCGTTGTTCTTCGTCGCGACCGCCATACCGAACTCCGACATGTAGCGGCCGTCCTCACCGTCATCGGCCCCGAAGACAAGACTCCGGTCACCGATCGAGGGCTCGTCCCAGTACCCCCGGGCCTGCTCGTTCCCGAGCGCGAAACCTCGGTCGATGATCTCGCCACGCGGGAGGTCCTGGTCGAGCAGGCCGGCTTCGTCTTCGATAGCGATCTCGAAGTAGTGATCCATGTCCCGGTCCGACCTCTCACGGTCGACCAGGATGACGAAGACGGCCAGCTCCACGTCATCGTTCTCCGCATAGCAGGCCAGGACCCCGCGCAAGGACGCGTCGAAGTCGTCGAAACCGCGGCGAGCCCTTTCGTACTGGCCCTCCAGGCGCGGCGACGGGCCGTCGAAGACGTCGTCGAGAACGTCGTCAGCGATCACCGCCGCACAGTCATCGGGTAGGGAGACGTACTCCCGGCCAGCGTTGACGGACACCAGGGTGCCGCCGAGGATGAGCACCACCGCGGCGCCGATCGCACCGCCGATGATCAGGCCGGTCTTCTTCGGACCACCGGGGCCGGGACCCTGGGGCCCGAAACCGGGCGGCTGCTGGCCGGGCGGGAAGTGGCCGGGAGGACCCTGCGGCGGCTGCTGGCCATATCCCGGAGGCTGCTGCCCGAACCCGGGCGGCGGACCCTGGGGCTGCTGACCCGGCTGAACCGGCTGACCGGGGTAAGGCCCCTGAGGGCGGTACGGAGGTTGCGGCCCCTGAGGGCCGTACGGGGGCGGGGGCTGTCCCATGGAGATGCCTCGTGGATCCATGTCACTGGAAGATCCGCGTCAACCGACGACCGGAGTCTTCACAAGGGGAGGAAACGAACCCCCCACTTCTACCGGACACCCAAGGTGCCCGAACGACCACAGGCCCCTAACGGCCACTCTTGGCCACCGGGCACCCTTACGGCCTCCGCACGGCCCCGCGGGTCACGTCTCTACTTGTCGGCCACGCGCTTGAGCTGGCTGGCCAGGTCACCGCTGGCGGAGTCGATCGTATTGAACAGCTCCTGCACGTCGCGCCCGCCCTCGCTGTCGTTCACGATGATGCCACCGGCGATATTGTCCGTGAGGAAGACGCCCATGGCGAAGTTGTTCGAGGCGCCGGGGACGTCGGAGAACTCCTCACCGGCGTCGGTGGCCATGGCCAGCGTGATGCCTTGGTCACCCACGTTGGTCTGATCCCACAGGTACGAGGCGGTCATGCCGAAACCGAAGTCCTCCTCGTGGATCTCGCCGGGCAGGGCCTGCTCGTCCATGAACTCGTCGTTGAACATGGTCCCGTCGAAGATCTCCTCGAACTCCTCCATGGTCTCCGGGTCCTCGAGGTCGACCAGCTCGGCGTTGATCTCGACGGTGACGCCACCGGACTCACCGCTGCAGTTCAGGGTCCCGTAGGAGGAATCGATGCTGCGGTTGTCCTCGTCGAAGCTACCGCTGAGCGTGGGGGGTCCGTCCTCGAAGAACGGGTCGAGGATCGAGCTGTCGACCGCCTCGGAGCAGTCGTTGGGCAAGGAGACGTACTCACCGCCGGAGTTGGCGAGGACCAGCACACCGCCGACGGCCACGACCAGCAGGACCGCGGCGCCGATCGCACCGCCGATGATCAGACCGGTCTTCTTCTTCGGAGCACCGGCCCCGGGCCCCTGCGGTCCGAAACCGGGAGGGTACTGCCCGGGAGGACCCTGCGGCGGGAACTGCCCAGGCGGGCCCTGCGGAGGCTGCTGGCCATATCCCGGAGGCTGCTGGCCGTAACCGGGCGGCGGCCCCTGCGGAGGCATCCCCTGCGGCGGGAACTGCCCAGGCGGGCCCTGGGGCGGCTGCTGTCCGAACCCGGGCGGCGGGCCCTGGGGCGGCGGGCTGGGCTGCCCCGGGTAGGGGCCCTGCGGGCCGTTCGGGGTCGGGGGCTGTCCCATGGGGTTACCTCGTGGTCTGCTCTGTTGGAAAAGGGCTCTTCAGTTTTACCGGACACAAGCCGCGAAGAGTCATCCTCGGTCCTGTTCCGGTCACCTCCCAGCGCTCGGATCACGAAGGAGCACAGGCGGGATCACACCGGAACGGCGGCGGACCCGGACCGCCGGGTCCGCGCCGGACCCACAATGGGGGACGTGAAAGGAACTCTCCGTATCCACCTGGGTTCGGCCCCGGGTGTGGGCACCACACACCACGCGCTGGCCGAGGCGCGGCGCCGGGCCGAACGCGGGGTGGACGTCGTGGTCGGCGCGGTGCACACCCATCGCCGAATCCACACCTCGGCGCTGCTCGAAGGCCTGGAGACCGTCCCGCCGCTCCCCTCCGGGGCCGTGGACACCGCCGCGGTGATCACCCGGGCGCCCCAGGTGGTGCTCGTGGACGACCTGGCCCGGCCCAACGGACCCGGCTCCCCCAACTCCGCGCGCTGGCAGGACGTGGAGGAGCTGCTCGCGGCGGGGATCGACGTACTGTCCACGGTGGGCATCCACCACCTGGACTCGCTCTACGACGTCGTCCACCAGATCACCGGCGCCCGGCCCGAGTACACCGTCCCGGACCGCGTGGTGCGCGGGGCCGCGGAGATCGAGCTGGTCGACGTCACACCCCAGGAGCTGCGCCGCCGCATGGCCCACGGCGACCTGCACCCGGCGGAGCGGGTCGACGCGGCGATGGCCGACTACTACCGCGAGGGCAACCTGGCGGCCCTGCGCGAGCTCGCCCTGCTCTGGACCGCCGACCGGGTCGAGGAGGGGCTCACCCGTTACCGGGGCGAGCACGATATCCGCAACACCTGGGAGGCCCGGGAGCGGGTGGTGGTGGCGCTGACCGGCGGCCCCGAAGGCGAGACGCTGATCCGCCGCGCCGCCCGGGTGGCGGCCCGCTCCAGGGGCGGCCGCCCCCAGCCGAGCCACCTCCTCGCGGTGCACGTGGTGCCGCCGAGCGGGATCGGCGAACAGCCCACCGGGGAGCTGCTGCGGCAGCGGCACCTGCTCGCGGAGCTGGGCGGCACCTACCACCAGGTGGTGGGTACCGACGTGCCCTCGGCCCTGCTGGAGTTCGCGCGCGGCGCACACGCCACCCAGATCGTGCTGGGCTCCTCCCGCAGGCGCCCCTGGCAGTACGTGTTCGGGCCCGGGGTAGGCACGATCGTGTCCCGGGAGTCCGGCGACATCGACGTGCACATCGTCACGCACGAGGAGGTGGGCCGGGGCCGCTGGCCGCTCCCCGCGGTGGGCCGGGGCCTGAACGAGCACCGTCGGCTGTGGGGGTGGACGCTAGCCCTGATGGCCCCGCCGTTCCTCACCCTGGTGCTGGCGCTGCCGGTCTTCGTTGAGGTCGGACCTGCCTCGGATCCCTTGTTACTGCTGTTCATCACGGTGGCCACGGCGGCGGTCGGCGGTCTGCCCCCGGCACTGGCCTCGGCGCTGTGGAGCGCGCTCCTGCTCACCGTGCTGCTGTCACCGCTGCACGGGCGGCCGTCGGTGTCCCTGGACAACTTCCTGGCGATGGCGGCGTTCGTGCTGGTGGGCGCGTTGGTAGCGGTGATGGTGGAGACGGCCGCCCGCCGGTCGGCGCAGGCGGTGCGCGGCCGGGCCGAGGCGGACGCGGTCACCCTGCTGGCGGCGAGCGTGCTATCGGGGAACGAACCGCTCCAGGCGCTGCTACGGCGGATCCGGGAGACCTTCGGGCAGCGGTCGGCGACCCTGCTGGAGCGGCTGGACGACGGCCGCTGGCACGCGGTGCACAGCGTGGGAGCCCCGGCTTGTGAGTCGCCCGAGGAGGCGGACGCCCTGGTGTCGGTCTCGGACACGGTGGCGCTCGGGCTGCGCGGCCGGATGCTGCCCGCCGCCGACCGGGGTGTGCTGGGGGCTTTCGCCACCCACGTGGGGATCGCGCTGGAACACCGGCGGCTGGCTTGGGACGCGGCCGAGGCCCGTGGCCAGGCGGCGGGCAACCGGATGCGCACCGCGCTGCTCGCGGCGGTCTCGCACGACCTTCGCACCCCGCTGACCTCCATCAAGGCGAGTGTGTCCAGTCTGCGAGCCACCGACATCCGGCTTTCGGAGGAGGACCGCGCGGAGCTGCTGGAGACCGTCGAGGAATCCGCGGACCGACTGAACCGGCTGATCGGGAACCTGCTGGACATGAGCCGGGTGCAGACCGACAGCGTGCGGCCCCACCTCCATGCCGTGGCGCTGGAGGAGGTACTTCCGGCGACCCTGCTGGGCGTGCCGACCGACGCGGTGGTGGTGGACGTCCCGGGCGACCTGCCCCGGGTACGGGTGGACGCCGGTCTGCTGGACCGGGCCGTGGCCAACGTGGTCACCAACGCGGTCCGATACAACCCCGATCCCCGAACCCCGGTGCTCGTGGCGGCCAGCGCGCACGGGGACAGCGTGCAGCTGCGGGTGGTGGACCGGGGCCCGGGCGTCTCGGACGAGGCCAAACAACGGATGTTCGAGGCCTTCCAGCGCCTGGGCGACGCTCCCCAGGGAACGGGGGTCGGCCTGGGACTGGCGGTAGCACGTGGTTTCGTTGAGGCGATGCACGGCACCCTCGCCCCCGAGGACACCCCGGGCGGCGGACTAACGATGGTGTTCACCCTGCGTGCGGTGGACGAGGGCGAAGACGAAGAGGAGAGGCATGCGGGTCCTGGTCGTTGACGACGACGTGCAGATCATCCGAGCGATGCGGATCAACCTGAGGGCCCGCGGCTACGACGTGGACACCGCGGCGAACGGGGCGAGCGCGCTCCGGCTGGCCTCGGAGCAGCACCCCCACGTGGTGCTGCTGGACCTGGGACTGCCGGACATGGAGGGTGTGGAGGTCATCCAGCGGCTGCGCGGCTGGTCCCAGGTGCCCATCATCGTGCTGTCGGCCCGGCATTCGGCCGGGGAGAAGGTGCGCTGCCTGGACTTCGGCGCGGACGACTACGTCACCAAGCCGTTCGGGATGGACGAGCTGCTGGCCCGGATGCGCGCCGCCGAACGCCGGGCGGTCCCGGTCGAGGAGGCCCCGGTGGTGCGCACGGACTCCTTCGAGGTGGACCTGGGCGCCAAGCGGGTAATGCGCGACGGCGAGGAGGTGCGGCTCACCCCCACCGAGTGGCACATCCTGGAACTCCTGGCCCGCAACACCGGGCAGCTGGTCAGTCAGCGCCAGATCCTGCACGACGTGTGGGGGCCGAGCTACCAGAACGAGACCAACTACCTGCGGGTCTACCTGGCCCAGCTGCGCCGCAAGCTGGAGCCGGACCCCTCCCACCCGCGCTACCTCATCACCGAGGCCGGACGCGGATACCGCTTCGAGCGGGAGGGCTAGTTTCCCGGTGGAGGACAGCGCTTTGAACAGCAGCGTGTACGTGGGTAACGCGGGCAAGGACGCGGCCCTGGACCAGGGCTGGCTGCTCGGGCACTTCAAGGATTCCGGCGATCCCCGCCACAGCGAGGACGTCGAGATCAAGTGGGGTGTGCACGAGGCGGGTGAGGAACGGTCCGTCTGGGTCAGCGCGGAAGAACGCACGGCACTGCTCGTGCTGATCAGCGGCCGGTTCCGGGTGGAGATCCCGGGCCAGAGCGTGCTACTGGAGCAGCAGGGCGACTACGTGGTCTGGGGCCGCGGGGTCGGCCACTCCTGGTACGCCGAGGAGGAGTCGGTGGTGCTGACCGTCCGCTGGCCCTCGGTCCCGGGCTACCGCGTCCCGGAACGGTAGGTGTAGGGCGGTCCCCGCCGGGGCCGCCCCACCGCTCCGGTCGCCCTACACGCTCACCCCGCACAGGCTCATCATCAGGTCGAACTCGAACGAGTCGGCCTGACCGCGGTTGGCCTTGGAGACCGCGAAGCAGGGAGCGAAGGCGCGCACCCACTCCATCATCCGCTCGCCGTCCACCCCCATCACGCTGGAGAGCACACCCACGCGGCGCTCCACCTCGCTGATGCTGTCGGCCTTCCACACGGCCCACTCGACCGCGTCCACGGCGCTGTCGCCCAGGCAGGCGCGCGGGTCCAGGACGACCAGCCCGCGTGCGCCACCGTCGATCACGTTGCCGGGGTGCAGGTCCCCGTGCAGCGGGACCACGTCGACCTCCCCGATGGCCAGGTCGCGGGCCTTGGCCGCGCCCCGGTGCATCATGGCGGCCGGGACGAGGTCTGCGGCGGGGCCCTCCTCGCGCTCGCGGCCCCACATCTCGAACACGAACTGCACCCGGGCCGAGAGCGGGCGCAGCTCCATCCGCTCGGCCGGACTGACCTGGACGGCGTGCAGCTGGGCGATGAGGCCGCCGATGGTCTCCATCGGCGGAACCACCCCCTTGGCCGAGATCGTGTCGCCCTCGATCCGTTCCATCAGCACGGCGCCGCGTTCGGCGTCCACACCCCACACGTCGGGGACGCGGTGGGAGGACTCCCACATCCGCAGGAGTCCGGCTTCGGAGACGGCCAGGCCGCTGTCCGGGGAGATCTTGAGGACACCCTCGCCGTCGTCGGTGTGACGGACGTAGAGCACCACGGACGTGCGGCCGTGCGGGGCGGGCCCCTCGATGGTCAGCCCCCACTCGGCGGCCAGTTTCTCGACGATCGCGGGCAGCTCCGCCAGCCACTCGGTGACCTGGCTCCCGAAGCGCCGTTCCAGGCGGCGGCGCTGCCGGTCATCGACGAACTGCGCTGTGACGTCGTTCATACATCCACCTTCGGTTCGCTCACGTCGATGCCTGCCGGAGCCGGCCCCGTCTCGGTTCGGCGGACGGGGAGGTCCGCGGCGGGAGAGCGTCTTCGGGGCATGGACCGGCTACGGGGGGAGCTCCACACCGGGCTGACATGCACGAACCTTCGCGAAGGGGCGTGCCCGAACCGTCACCGCACCGCGTGGGTGTCGCTACGGCAGCGGATTCCGCACTGTGGGTGCGGGGAGTTCCCGCCCGTGGGGCACATACCCATCCTCGTGGTCCGGGTAACGGTGTCTCGGCTGATCTCGGCGACGAGATCACGCTGGGTTCCCGGTCGGGCACGTCAGGTGAGCCTCCCCTTCACTGCCCGGTGCTGGGCGAGGAGTGTGTCCACGACCAGGTCAGAGGGCCACAGCGGGGCCGTGATGGCGGTGGCGTCGAGCCCGCGGAGCAGGTCGAAGTCGGGGCCGTCGACCAGTCGCCACGCGGCCACCGCGACCCGGTCCCGGTCATCGCGGCGCAGCCGGTCGACGGCGTCGAAGACCGAGGGCGCCCAGGTGCGCAGGTAGCCGACCTGGACCGGGGAGGACAGCCGTCGGCTGAGCATCCGGGCCACGTCCATGACCACCTGCCGCTCCTCGGTTCCGGTGGTGCCGTCGGCGGCCAGAACCACCCCGTCCTCGGACTTCCAACCGGAGTCGGCGAGACGGCCGGCGAGGTCGGCCACGATGGAGGGGACAGCGCCCAGGGGCGAGGTCTGGCAGGAGTTCGCCAGGCCGGCGAGATCGAGCCGGGAGAGCAGGTGGGAGCTGGCTACGTCGCCGCCAGCGACGTAGGCGGGCACGACCACCTTGGGACCGCGGATGGAGTGGAGCGTGGCGTTGACCTCGTCGGGACTGCCAAAGGCCGCCTTCACGGGTGCCTCGCCGCGTTCGGCCACTGCCTCCGCCAGCCCGCACAGGGCCTCACGTCGGTGGGCGTCACGCGAGTCATCGGCTACGAGAACCATCGTGGGGACCATGCACGGCTCCTTGGAATCGCTGAGAGTTCTGCCGTTGTCCACCGAGCGTAAAGCTGCGTAGTTTCAGGCGGGTTCCCATGTGTTACGCGGAGGAAAACAGCAGACAATGGCTGGGATGGTTATCACCTGGGGAAGTCTTGGTGAACCACAACAATCCCCGAAAAAGTACGGCGTGTCTACTTCTCTCGGGGGTGGCGTGCGTCTCCGAACAGGAGTCAGAGAAGACGGACAAAAGCCCACTCTTTCCGCACCAGACCCGCTGACCTCGCAGGACAACCCAATTCTCCGTCCAGCCATGCCACTACCAATGGGTAGAAAGTGCCAGAAACCACTTTCCCGCATATCCAGAGCGACAAACCCTCAGAATTCACGGAAGCTCTCCAGAGAAATCCCCTCAAGGCTGCCGATGCCAATGCACGCGACAAGTGCACGGGGCAAGTGCACGGGGCAAGTGCACGTGACAGTTGCACGCGGCAGGTGCATGTGCGTCCAAATGCGCAACCGCCCGGCACTCCGACGAACGGGAAACCGGAGCGGCGCCCCGAGTAGACTGCGCCGCGCCGGGCCCGGGGCGCGCACGACCCGAACCACGGCCTTTTGCCACACCGTCGGCCCCTTTGTCAAGGGTGTTCGCTCCCCCTCTTCCGCATAACCGCACACCACTTGACGTGGGGAGACAGGGTGCGAGTCCGGCGTGATCACTTGCGATCACCCCGCACCCGGACCACACTTGGAAACCGACGGAAGGGACTTCGGGTCCCACCAGCACCCCGCTGTCCCTCCCGCACGCGATTCGGACGGCCTCCCCACGGCCCCGACACCGCGCGGCACCGAAACCCACCGAACCGCCCCCAGACTGGAGTTGAGCATGGTCGTCCACCCTCGGGTGCAGACGCTGACCCAGGCTTTCCTCGCCAACGCTGATCAGGAGGCCCCCGGGCTGGTCCAGGGTCTCTACCTGACCGGTTCGGTCGCCCTCGGCGACTTCCGTCCGCACACCAGCGACGTCGACTTCGTCATCGTCACCGGCCGCCGCTCCGGGGAGGACGTCGACGCCCTGCGCCGCATCCACGCACGGACCCGCGGCGAGGTCCCCCGCCCCCAGTTCAACGGCGTCCACGTCACCTGGGACGAGCTCAACCAGGCCCCCGGCGACTGCGGCCCCGTCCCCTCCGTGATCAACGGACGCTTCCGCACCAGCGCCTCCGTCGACGTCAACCCGGTCACCTGGCACATCCTGGCCGAGCGCGGCGTAACCGTCCGCGGCCCGCACCCCGTGGAACTGGACGTGTGGGACGAGCCGGAGAGCCTGCGCGACTGGTCCCTGGGCTCGCTCGACGAGCAGTGGTGCCGCTGGCGCGAGAAGGCCGGCCGGCTGGTTACCCCGCGCGGTCTGGCCGTCCTTGGCTCGCTGGCCCCGTCGTGGAGCGTGCTGAGCGTCAGCCGCCTGCACTTCACGCTCAAGACCGGCGAGATCACCTCCAAGTCCGGCGCGGGCGCCTACGCTCTGCACGCCTTCCCCGAGCGCTGGCAGCGCATCGTCAACGAGTGCCTGCGCGTGCGCCGCGGCGCCCAGACCCCTTCCCTGTACGAGAGCGCCCTGGCCCGCCGCCGCGCCGCCCTCGACTACATCGAGATGGTCCTGGACGAGTCCCTGCGCCCCGGCCTGGCCACCTGACCACCTCCCCCGTGCTCTGTCCACAGGTTGTCCACAAGGACGAGCAAGCCATGACGTCGGGGAACTAATCTGGGTTCATGACCATGCGCCCCATCGTCCGCTTCGGTGACCCCGTTCTCGTGACCAAGACCGCCCCCGTGACCACCTTCGACCAGCGCACGGAGAAGCTGGTCCGCGACCTCCTCGACACCGTGGACGCCCCCGGGCGGGCCGGGGTGGCCGCCACCCAGATCGGTGTGGGCTCACGCGTGTTCAGCTACGCCGTCGAGGGCCGGATCGGGTACGTGATCAACCCGGAGATCGTCGAGCTCTCCGAGGAGCTCCAGGACTGCGACGAGGGCTGCCTGTCCATCCCGCGGCTCTGGTACCGGACCAAGCGCGCCGAGCGGGCCGTGGTCAAAGGTGTGAACCTGCGCAACGAGCCGGTCACCGTCGAGGGCACCGGACTCATGGCCCAGTGCCTCCAGCACGAGACCGACCACCTGGACGGCATGCTCTACATCGACCGCCTGGACTCCGAGACCCGTAAGCGGGCGCTGCGAGACATCCGCCGCTCGGACTGGTTCCTGCCCTCCGAGCAGCCCGCGCCCACCACCTCCGTGCGCCTGCCCAGCGCCTTCGGCGGAAACGGCTGAACCCTCCCGATCCCTCCCACCGCAGCTCTGCGGCGGCTGACCTGCGGGTGACCGGACCGATCCCTCCCCTTGGCGTTCGGTCCGGTCACCCAGTCCGGGTATCTTCTGGACAGATCCCCGCTCAACCCCCACAGCAACGCGAGTCAACTCACTGTGCACGTAACGCCAAGATCTCGTATGGTCTGCTGAGTAACTCCCCTCCCGTGACGGCACAGCCGTCCCCCGGCGATGCGGATGCTCTCAGACCATCCACGGAGCAGATATGACTTCCACTCCTCGCAACTCCCCTCGTCGCGGCCGGTTCACCGCGTCCGTCGCCGTCGTCACCGCCGTGATGCTCACCGGCCTGCCCGGTGTCGCCCATGCAGACCCCGATGACGTCGACATCGACGAACTCACCGAGCGCGCGGAGGAGCTCGAGGAGACCTACGACGGCGAGCTGCTCCAGTACACCGAGATCAAGGACCGGGCGGAGGCCGCCGAGGCCGAACTCGAGGAGCTCGAGGAGCGCCTGGAGGAGTCCCGCGGCGGGGTGTCGGCCATCGCCGCCGCTCGGTACAAGGGCGACGGTTTCGACCCCACCCTCCAGGTCGTCTTCTCCAGCGACCCCGAGGACATGTTCGTCGACGCCGCCAACGTCGACTACCTCGGGCAGAACCAGGCCGAGCAGATCTCCGAGCTCATCGCTCTCCGCGACGAGCAGGCCGAGCTCACCGAGGAACTCCAGGGCGAGCTGGCCGAGGCCTCCGAGCTGATCGACGAGCTGGAGGAGCAGCGCGAGGAGGTCGAGAAGCGGATCGAGGAGTACGAGGCCGAGCAGGTCCCGGCAGAGCCGGAGACCCCCGGTGCCGGCGGCGGTAGCGGCAACGGCACGATCCCCGACAGCGCGCGCGGCGGCGGCTGGGAGCAGACCCAGCCCCGGATGGCGGCCATCCGCGACGAGATCATCATGGAGTTCGGCGCGCCCTTCCCGGTGGGCTGCTGGCGGCCGAGCAACGACGACCACGGCACCGGTACCGCCTGCGACTTCATGATGAGCGCCAACGGCGCCGCGCCCTCAGCGGAGAACAAGGCCCTGGGCCAGGCGATCTCCGACTACGGCATCGCCAACGCGGACCGGCTGGGCATCAAGTACATCATCTGGGAACAGCAGATCTGGCAGTCCACCTCGCGCCAGTGGACCTGGATGAACGACCGCGGCGACCTCACCCAGAACCACTACGACCACGTGCACATCAGCTCGTACTGATCCGCGCGAGGTCGGGGCGGCACAGGGTTCACTTCCGGCGCAGGGCCAGTGGTAGGACCGCGGCCAGGGACACAGCCACGATCGCGAAGGCCGGTCCGTAACCCATGAGCTGGATGACCAGGCCGAGGCCGATCGCCCCGACCCCGGTACCCGCGTCGTAGCCGATGTTCCACCACGCGCTGGCGCGCCCGTAGCCGGTCGGTCCGGCGCGCTCCAGCATCATGGTGACGGCCTCGTTCTGCACCGCGCCGAACCCGAGCCCGAACAGCGCCGTCCCACCCAGCACCAGCAGGGCAACGCCCGCCCCCGGCGAGCCGTCGCCGTTGGCCCACAGCCCTGCGGTGAGCAGCCCCATGCCCGCGACCGCCGCGAGCGTTCCGGGCAGCAGTAGGACGGTGCGCCGGTGGCGGTCGTACAGGACCCCGGCGGTCCACCTGCCGGTCACAAGCATGAGCGCATAGGCGGCCAGTAGTGCGCTGACCAGCCAGGCCGCCTGTTCGAGCGGGATGGCCAGGAAGGTGACGACGGCGCTGGCGGCCGAGGACACCACCAGCATGATGATCAGCGGAGCGGCCAGGGCGGTCAGGAGCGGGAGACCGCGCGGGGCGCTCGGCGCTTCGACGGCCCCCTTCCCGTCGTCGGGGGCCGCTCCGCGCAGCGCCGCGCGGTTGCGGCCGCCGTCGGCGAACCAGATCCCGGAGGCCAGTGCCGCCGCCAGCACGCCGCAGATTCCGGTGAGCCAGAAGGCGGTATCGAATCCGATGCTGAGCGCCAGCGCCACCCCGCCGGGCAGGATGACGATCTGCGGGAGCCCGACCGCGAGGCCGTAGTAACCGGTGGCCCGGCCGACCTGTTCCTTGGCGACCAGGCGGGCGGCGAGCGCCGTCCCGGCCACGGTCACCATCCCGAAGCCCACCCCGCGCACCGCCGAGATCGCCACCAGCGGCCCGAGGTCGGTGGTGAGGGCGAACAGCGGCATGGGCAGGCCCATGATGAGGGATCCGACCGGGAACGCCCACTGGTAGCCGCCCGCGTGGTCCAGCAGCCAGGGCATGGCCAGCTGGGTGATGACGGTGGTGAGCATGAACGCGGCGGTGGTGGCGCCCGCCCCGAACTCGCCCGCGCCGCCCCGGCTGGCCCACAGGGGCACGAGGGGCAGGACGGCGGCGAACCCGCACAGTCCGGCCGCGGTGGCCAGGATGAGCAGTGCGAAGCCGCGCCCCTTCAGGCCGGGGAGGTCGGCCTCGGTGAACTCGGGGTCACCTTTCCCGGCAGCGGAGGAGCGAGATCGGATCATCCGTCCTTTCTAACCGAGCCGCTGTGGCCTGTCGATGCGGGTCACCTGCCCCGGTGGCTGAGGCCTGATTCCCGTACCCGAACCAGTCAGAGCCTCAGGCGGGTCGCTCCCTCTGCGGCAGCCGCTCGCCGAGCCACTCGCGCAGGCGGGCCACCAGGTCAGAGCTGACGGCCCGCTCCGCGTGGCCCATCTCCGGAATGATCCACAGGTCCTTGGGTTCGCGGGCGGCGTCGTAGATGGCGGTGGCGTGCGAGACCGGGAAGTAGCCGTCGGCATCGCCGTGCACGACCAGCAGCGGGGCCGGTGCGACCTCGCCGGCGATCTCGCGGGGTTCGGCCGGGGTCGGGTTCCAGCGCTGGTCGGTGACCCGGACCTTGCGGAAGCGCTTCAGGAAGGCGCGGCCGAAGGTCTTGCCGATCCCGATGTGCAGCAGCCGCATCGCCCGGGTGCCCTGGTAGTGCCAACGGCTGGGCCCGCTCACGGACACCACGGCACTGGTGCCGCCGTAGATGGCGGCGTGCCGGATCGCGACCGCCGCGCCCATCGAGAAGCCCACGGCGGCGATGTGGGTGTAGCCGAGCTCGCGCAGGCGGCTCACCACCGCTTCGAGGTCGTGGATCTCGGCGTTGCCCACCGTGCTGCGGCCTCCGGAGCCGTGGTGGCCCCGGAAGTCGAAGGTCATCACGTCGCCCACGGACAGCAGACCCTCGGCGATGGCGCGGGTGTGCGGGCTGCGGTAGGTGCCGGTGAAGCCGTTGGCGAGGACCACCGCGGTGGTGCGGGGCTGGGCGCGGCGCAGCAGCACGGCGTCGATCCCCACTCCGTCCGAGGTGGTCAGCCAGAAACGGTTCTCCTGGGGCTGGGCGATGGGGTGGTCAATGGCATCGGACACCACTCCATCGTGCACGATCAGTCGCGGTGCGGGGAGCCCGGCCCCGGTGTGTCGCCTTCGGGGCCGTGGTGGCGGTCGATCCACTCGTCCGGGTACAGGCGGTGTCCGCTCTGGTCAGCGGCGGATCCAGGACCGGACAGGAAGTCACCGCCGTCCGACGCGGGCGGAGCGGACGGGTGGGGGTACGCGGGCGGCGGACCCTGTGGGAACTGCGAGGGCTGCTGACCGTAACCGGGTGGCGGCCCCTGCGGGAGGCCCTGCGGCGGCCGGTGCTGAGGCGGCTGCGGTGGGGTCGGCTGGTACGGGGGCGGCGGGCCCTGCTGGAAGTGGCCCGGCCCGGGCTGAGGCGGCCGGGGGCCCGGGTTATGGGGACCCGGGTACGGCGCAGACTGCCCGAACGGCGGGGTACCAGCAGGAGGCGGACCCTGCTGAAGCGGCGGCGCGGGTGGGCCGGCCGGTGCGGCCGCGGTCGCGGGCTCGCTCTCGGTCCGGTTGCCCTCGACCGCCTCGAACTCCCCTGTCCGACCGTAGTCGTCCTCGCCGTACTCCGTGTCCCTGTAACCCTGGTCGCTGTGACCCTGGCCCTCGTACTCGTCGTACTCGTCGTACTCGTCGTCGTAGTGGTCCCCGGAGCGGTAGGCCTCTTGCGCCGCCTCCCGGTCCGCCGCGGGTGGGAACACCACCGAGCGCAGGTTCAGCGCCACGTGGACCAGGATCGGGATGACCAGGCTGCCCGTCCCCAGGTACAGGATGGTGAACAGGGTTCCGGAGAAGCCCGCGCTGAGCAGACCCCACCAGCCCTGGTAGGCGTGGGCCACGGCGAAGACCACAATGGACAGCACGGCGGCGACCCACAGCGGGACGCCCATGCTGGCCACCAGGGTGATGAACAGCCCTCGGTAGAGGAGCTCGCCGAACACGCCTCCGGTGACCGCCATGCCCGCGGCCAGACCCCGTTCGCGGCCGGTGCGCGGCAGGAGCAGATACTGCTGTCGGCCGGGTTCGGGCAGGGTCATGGGCTTGGCGGCGCCGCGGCGCCCCCGGTGGCCCCGGTGGCCCTTCTTCCCCCTGTCTTCGGTGCTCTCCGCGTCCGCGTCACCGGGCTTCGCGCGGCGCCCGGACTTCCCCTTGCCGCCCTTACCGCCAGACAGCTTGCCCAGGACCGGAAAGCGTTCCTTGGTGGGTAGGCCGTTGACCAGTACCCAGAAGGCGGCCAACGCGATGAGCCCGCCGACCGCGGCGCCCACGATGGGCCCGAACGCGTCAGGGGTGCGCAGTCCCAGATCGACCAGGTTCAGCGCGGGCGAGATGAGCAGCACCACGAGGACCATCAGGCCCCACAGGACGTGGATCGCCACCGTGACGGCGTACAGCAGGCCGAGGGCGCGCTCGTCGCCGTCTCTGCGACGTGACAGCCACGAGAACGCACGCCGACCGAGCAGGGGCTCGCCGAACGCCGCAAAGAACAGCAGCAGGACCGTCAGAAGGGTCCCGGCGAGACTGAATTGAGGAAGACTTTCCGACCATGGCACGGGCACAGCCTAGAAGAACATCCCGGGTCATAGATCCCGAAAGGCCCCATCCGGGATATCGACCAGGTGACCTCTTGTTATCGGGGCCGCGAAGAGCGACCGTAGAGAGTGTCACAGGTCACACTTTCGGTGGTCTTGGTCGGCCACCGCCAAACCCCGAAGGGCTGGGTAGGCAAGGATGGTAGACCGAGCCGTAGCCGTACCGAGGGCCGCCAGGCCCCAGGACATTCGTAACATCGCGCTGGTCGGGCCGACCGGCGCGGGCAAGACGAGCCTGGTCGAGGCGCTGCTCCTCGCCGCCGGGGAGATCAAGCGCCCCGGCCGTGTGGAGGAGGGCACGACCGTCAGCGACCACGACGAGGTCGAAGTCCGCCAGAAGCGCTCCGTGCACCTGACCGTCAACCCCGTGATGGTGGGCGACGTCAAGGTCAACCTGCTGGACACCCCCGGTTACGCCGACTTCATCGGGGCGATGCGCGCCGGACTGCGCGGCGCGGACGCCGCCCTGTTCGTGATCTCCGCCCTGGACGGCGTGGACGGGCGCACCCGCATGTTGTGGGAGGAGTGCGCCGCCATCGGCATGCCACGGGCGGTGGCCGTCACCAAGATCGACCACCCGCGCGCCGACTTCGACGAGGTGGTCGCGCAGTGTCAGGAGGCCTTCGGGTCCGGGGTACACGCCGCCTACGTCCCCGCAGTGGAGGGATCGGGCGACCAACGCGAACTCGTGGGGCTCTGGGGGCTGGTCTCGGAGCGCTACTACGACTACTCCGACGGGGGCGGGCTGGAGTCCGCCCCCGCTTCGTGTCCGGCACCCGACTGGCTGCGTGAGCAGGCGGGCCCGCTGCGGGAGACCCTCATCGAGGAGGTCATCACCGAGAGCGAGGATGAGGCGCTCATGGAGCGCTACATGGAGGGCGGCGAGCTGGATCCGGACCTGCTCATCGCCGACCTCAAGAAGGCGGTGGCCGCGGGCGGCTTCCACCCGGTGCTGGCGCTGAGCCCAACCCGCGGCGTGGGCGTGCGCGAGCTGCTGCGCGAACTCCCGTTGTCCTGCCCGGACCCGACCCGGCGCCCGTTCCCGTCGGTGAACCGCCCCGACGGCCGCCCGGTCGAGGGCCTGTCCTGCGATCCGGCGGGGCCGCTGGTCGCCGAGGTGTTGAGCACCACCAGTGACCCGTACGTGGGCCGGGTCAGCCTGGTGCGGGTGTTCTCCGGGACGCTGGTGCCCGACGTCGACGTCCACCTGCACGGCCACGGGGTGCGCACCGGACTGGGCAACTCCGATGAGCTCGACCGCAGCGGGGACGAGGAACGGCTGGGTTCGCTCTCGGTGCCGCTCGGCCGCCAGACCAGCCCGGTGGGTGAGGTGATCGCCGGTGACCTGTGCCTGGTCTCGAAGCTGCCCGCGGCCCGAACCGGGGACACCCTGTCCGCGCCCGAACTGCCGTTCCGGGTCTCGCCGTGGCACTTCCCCGATCCGATGATGCCGGTGGCGATCCGCGCGGCCTCGGCCTCCGACGAGGACAAGCTGTCCCAGTCGGTGTCCCGCCTGGTGGCGGAGGACCCGTCGCTTCGGGTACGGATCAACCCCGAGACCCACCAGATGGTCCTGTGGAGCCTGGGCGAGGCCCACCTGGACGCCGCCCTGGACCGGCTCGAACACCGCTACGGGGTCCGGGTGGAGACCGAGGAGGTCCGTATCCCGCTGCGGGAGACCTTCACCGGTCCCAGCCAGGGTATGGGCCGCAACGTCAAGCAGAGCGGCGGGCACGGCGAGTTCGGGGTGTGCCGGATCCGGGTGGAGCCGCTGGAGTCCGGCGCCGGGCTGGAGTTCGTGGACAAGGTCGTGGGCGGCGTGGTCCCCCGCCAGTACGTGCCCTCGGTGGAGAAGGGTGTGCGCGCCCAGATGGCCGACGGCGTGGACGACGGCCACCCGCTGGTGGACCTGCGCGTGACCCTGTACGACGGCAAGGCGCACTCGGTGGACTCCTCGGACATGGCCTTTCAGAAAGCCGGGCGCCTCGCCCTGCGCGACGCCGCGTCCACCTCGGAGCTGGCCGTCCTGGAACCGGTGGACACGGTGACGGTGGAGGTCGACGACGCCTACCTGGGCGCGGTCCTGAGCGATCTGTCCGCCCGCCGCGGCCGGGTGGTGGGCACCGAGACGGCGCCGGGCGGCCGGGTGGTGATCAGGGCGGAGGTACCCGAACTGGAGATCGTGCGCTACGCCGTGGAGCTGCGCTCGGTCTCCCACGGCACGGGGGTCTTCAGCCGCGACTACCTCCGCCACGAACGCCTCCCCGAACAGGTGGAACGCCGCCTCACGAAGGAGCGCGCCGCACACTGACGCGCTCCTGCCCGTGACGCTTCTTGCTGCCAGAAGCAGGTTCGGCGCCTTGGGTTTCGTTGGTACAGCGCTTCTGGTAGCAAGATCATCCAGGTCAGAGGACGCGTCCCGGGGTGGATCGGTCGGCCAGGGCGGCGAATCTGAACGTGTTCACCGGGTGGCTGGACAGGAGGTTGACCAGCAGCACAAAGAAGCCGGTGTCGGTGTGGGCGCGGGCGGCGATGTCGTCGAAGTCCACGACCGGGTAGAGGTACTTGCCCGCGGCCAGGACGCGTATGCCCTGCACGCCCTCGGGACAGAACTCGTAGGCGTGGTTGTCGGCGGTGTACTCCTGGGCGCGGCCCAGGGTGCTGCCCACGCCCGGGATCACCTGGGCGATGGAGATGGCGAACTGGCGCCAGAACGAGGTGTGCCCGGCCGCGATGTGGCCGACCTCGTGGCCGATCACGAACCGCAGTGCGTCGGGGTCTCCCAGGCGTCCGCCCACCTCGAACAGGTCGCTGTGGATCGCCACGTAGCGGCGGAATCCGTGCCCGGAGGCGAAGGCGTTGATGGTGCCGTTGCCCAGCACGATGTACGCCTCCGGAACGCGGCGCATCCCGAAGAACTCCGCGGCCTCGGCGACCATCCGGTGGGCCTCCGGGAACTGCGCCTCGGTGATGCGCACCCCGTTGACGCGCTGGCGGGCGTAGAGCTGCCCGCGCACGAAGTACACCACCACGGGGATACTCAGGAGCAGCAGCGGTTGGTTGGGGTCCCCGGACAGGGCCCGGCTGACAGCCCCCACGACCGCGAGCAGCGTCACAAGGACGCAACCCACCAAAAGGGCGGTTTCCCGGTGATGTCGCAGGGACCGACGCACGCGGGGGTCACCCCATTGCCAAGGGATGTCCCCCACGTGTGGTCAGAGCCGGTACTGGGCGTCGGGCAGATCGTCGTCCGGTCCGGGGGGCGGCGGCGCGGAGTGCGCGTTGCCCGCCGGCGGCGGCCCGCCGTAGGACGGCCCGGCGGGCGGGCCCGAAGGTGAAGCGGGGGCCTCGTCCTCGTCCATGATCGCGGCCATGTCGGCGGACAGGGTCGACTCCTCGGCCTTATCACTGCGCCACTCGTCGCGGATCTCCTGGTCCTGCCGGCCCATCACCGAGTCCATGTCGGCGTCGTGGGTGGAGTAGGCGGACTGGGCGGGTTCCTCCGGCCAGGCGCCGGCGGCCAGGAACGCGCTGTCGTAGGCGTCGTTGGCCTCGTCGGAGAAGCTGGGCTCCGCGGGGCGCGGCCCGGTGAGGGGGTCCGAGAACGGGTCGACCGGCGCGTTCGTGGGCGTGGGCACCGGCGGCGGCATGTCCGACAGCGGGTCGCCGCCGAAGCTCGCGCTGGGGTCGGTGTTGCTCCGCGGGTCCGCGGTCTCGGTGGGTGCCGGCCCCGGGAAGGAGTTGCCCATCGGGGCGGCCGCGGGCGCCGAGGCCATGGCGGTCGGGTTCTTGTTCTCACTGCCCAGGTAGGACAGGGCGGCCACGGTGAGCGCGGCGAGCCCGGCCCGCAGGGTGGGTTCGCGGTCGGGTGCGAAGAACGGCGAGTGGTTGCTCGGGACGTTGCCCATCTTCTCGTAGGGCGTGTCACCGGGGGCGTTGTCCCACACGTCGTGCGGGGTGGCGCCGACGAACCAGAACACGTACGGGATGGGCTGCGGGTCCTCGGGCAGACCGAAGCGGCAGAAGTCTTCGGTCGCCGGGGAGGGGTCCGGCAGGTGGATCACGTAGTCCGGACCGAAGTAGGCGTGGTGAGCGGCGGCCACGTCCCCGGTGGCGATCGGGTCGTTGTGGGTGACCCCGCTGCCCTGGAAGCGCTCGACCTCGGGTTCGCGACCGGCACCGGAGGCGGCGGCCTCCGCGCGCACGATCCGCTCGATCGACTGCTCCAGCTGGTCCGCGATGTTCTCGTTGAGCGCGCGGGTGCTGATCTCCAGGTAGGCCTCGTCTGGGATGATGTTGGCCTTGGTGCCCGCCTGGAGCTTGCCGACGGTGAGCACCGCCATCTCGCTGGGGCTGATCTCGCGGGAGACCACGCCCTGCAGGCGGGTGACGATGTTGGCGGCGATGAGCACCGGGTCCACGGTGGTGTGCGGCTGGGAGGCGTGGCCGCCCTCGCCAAAGATCCGCACCCGGTAGGCGTTGGCTGCGCCGAGGATAATCCCGGCCCGGTGGGAGATGAGCCCGGCGGGCTGCGGACCAAGGTGCTGGCCGAGGATGACGTCGGGGCGGCCGAAGCGGTCGTACAGACCGTCGTCGATCATCCGCTGGGCGCCGTCGAGGGTCTCCTCGCCCGGCTGGGCCACCACCATGACCGTTCCGGCCCACTCCTCACGGGTCTCCGAGAGCAGGTCGGCGACACCGATCAGGCAGGCGGTGTGAGCGTCGTGGCCGCAGGCGTGCATGACCGGGACCTCGACGCCGTCGGGGTCCTGAGCCTTGGCGGTACTGGCGTAGGGCAGACCGGTCTTCTCCTCCAAGGGGAGGGCGTCCATGTCCGCGCGGAGCATCACCGTGGGGCCGGGGCCGTTGCGGAGAATGCCGACCACACCGGTGCCGCCGACGCCCCTGTGGACCTCGTAGCCGGTTCGGTTCAGCCATTCCGCGACGACGCTGGCGGTGCGCTGTTCGGAGTGGGAGAGCTCCGGGTTCTTGTGCAGGTCGACGTAGACCCCCTCCACGAGCGGGAAGAGCTCGTCAAGGAGTCGCATGACCACGCTGCCGTGCTGAGCTGCACGGTTCGGGTCCACCGCGTGCGGCACGGTTTCCACCGCCTTCTTCGTTCTCGGCTGCGGGCGCTGAAGGATGAATGGTTGTCAGGGGGGTTCAGCCGCCTGGGAGCAGCCTATCGGCGAGGCCGCCGCCGGTTCACACTGCCACATTCGTGCCGTGGTGTCCCCTGGTGGAACCCATGGGTTAGGGTCTGCGCACGGTAAGCCATCACATGCCCGTCTCCACCGGCCCCCGGGCCCTCATGAGACCCGCACCCGAGCCTGAGCGCGCCTCGGGAACCTTTACCTGATTTGTGCGAACTACTGGCATACCGCAGTATGTCTCAGTAGCGTAACGGAAGCATATTCGCCGAACGGCTTCGCCCGGTACCCCCTCGCGCGCCACGCGGCACCGCACCACCTGATCCCCGCCCTCGGCCGGCCGGACGACCTCCATCCCGCACGGAGGGTCGCGGGACCGACACCCATAGCCCCGAAATGTGATCTCGGAGTCCTTTGTGGCCTCATCCATGACCAGTCCCGCACCGCAGCCCCCGGAGAACGGGCACAGCGCGACAGCCCGGGTCTCCGCGGCCACGGCCAAGGCCGCGCAGGAGAAGCCGCCGGGTCGTGACGCCCGCCTGGACAACGCCAAGTTCATCCTCATCGCGCTGGTCGTCGTCGGCCACGCGATCCAGCCGCTCACCGACTACGGGCCCGCCAGTGCCCTCTACTACTGGATCTACTTCTTCCACATGCCCGCGTTCATCCTGATCAGCGGCTACCTCTCCCGATCCTTCGACGCCTCGTCGAACCGGGTGGAGAAGCTGGTCCTGACGCTGGCCGTCCCCTACTTGATCTTCTGGACCGCGCACCAGGCGATCTACACGGCCGAGCGCGGCGAGCTCCCGGACTCCCTGTCCGTGCTGCAGCCCACCTGGACCCTGTGGTTCCTAGTCGCCCTGTTCCTGTGGCGCCTGAGCGTGCCGGTGTGGCAGCGGCTGCGCTGGCCGGTGGCGATCGCGATCATCATCTCCCTGTTCGCCGCCACGGCGGACCTGGGCACCACCCTGTCCCTGGGCCGGGTGCTGAGCTTCCTGCCCTTCTTCGTGCTGGGCCTGAGCCTGCGCCGCGAGCACTTCGCCTACCTGAACAAGCTCTGGGTGCGCGTCGGCTCCGTGCTGGTGCTGGGCGTCACGGCCGTCCTGGCCGTGCCGATCTCGGACCACCTGAGCCGGGACTGGCTGTTCTGGCGGGACAGCCTCACCGACCGCGACATCGACCCGCTGCTGCCAAGTATCGGTCTGCGGCTGGCCTTCATGGGTCTGGCCCTGGCCATGACCATCGCGGTCCTGGCACTCACCCCGAAGCGGCAGACCTGGTACACGTCGCTGGGCGCCTACACGCTCTTCGTCTACCTGGGCCACTCGGTGGTCCTGCTCATCCTGAAGAACACGCCCTGGTACGACGTGATGACCGGCCCGGTGGGGCTGGCTGCCACACTCGCGGCGAGCGTGGGGCTGACCCTGCTGCTGTGCACCCCGTTGGTGCGTAAGTGCCTGCAGTGGGCGGTCGAGCCGCAGCCGACCTGGTTCCTGCGCCAGGACGACAAGGGCCTCGCCCGGAAGGAGGCCGACGCCAGGAAGCGTGCGGCCGGGAGCAGGACCGAGCGGGAGAAGAGTTCCGTCTAGGCAGAACCTCCCGACACCTCCCGGCCTCCCGCGAAAGGCACAGCAGAAGGGGTGTCCCGCGCGCGGTGCGGGACGCCCCTTCTGCTTGTCAGAGAAGTCGGCTCAGCTCATTTCGGGCCGCCTCGGCTCAGCTGCCGCCGCCCGCGGTGGCCGGGGTCGCGGCGGCCAGCTCACGGCGGCGCACCTCGAAGCGCTGGGACTCCTGGTACAGGCGGGCCACCAGCACCACCTCAAAGAAGGCCAGAGCCAGCACGGAGAAGACCGCCACCGGGATGATGAGGCTGTTCAGCGGGGTGAAGAAGGCCACCAGCACGGTCACCGGCGCCACCACGCACAGGAACATCTCGAACTCGATGCCGCTGAACAGGTGCGGGCGCACCCGGTGCTGGAGCAGGAAGTTCCGCACCCGCGGATAGAGGCCCTTGGGCGCCGGGGTCTCCGCGTTGGCCGGGGCGTCCGACATCTCGTCGTCCTCGGGGTCGGACACGTCAGGGTTGGCGGCCTCCGCGCGCAGCCGGTCGGTGTCGCCCGAGGCGACCGCCAGGGCCTGCTTCATGCTCTTGCGCGTCTTGGCGACCTGCGACCCGTTGAGGTAGCGCAGCAGATCGAAGAAGACCACCACCGGGGCGACGATCAGGTAGGCGGCGTTACCCGTGACCAGCCACTGGCCGATCAGCAGCGCCATCACGCAGCCGAAGAAGCGGATCCGGTCGAAGACGAAATCGACCCAGCTACCGAAGACCGACCCGTTGTGCTTCAGCCGGGCGATCTTGCCGTCCATGCAGTCCAGGACGAAGCTCAGGTGGAACAGCAGCGCGCCGGCCAGCAGCCACGCCCAGCCCAGGTCACCCGCCCAGACGGGGGCCGCGAAACAGATCGCGGACAGCAGGCCCAGCACACCGGCGCCCAGGGTCAGCTGGTTCGGTGTGATGTTGGTCCGGTTCGCCGTCCACACCACCAGCCGGCCTGCCAGCGGATCGACCAGGAAGACCGTCCACCAGGCGTCCTTCGCCTTGTAGGTCTCTTCCTTGACTTGCGCGAGAGTGAAACGCGACATGCGGGAGTTCTCCTGGAAAGCCCAGAGCCCGAGAAGGCCTACGGCGCACTGAATGCGGTCGCCGATTCGAGGCAGGGGCGAGGGCCGAGTAGAGGTGGGATCGAGTCATCATGCCAGACGGGGGTACCCCCAACCTAATGGGTGACGGCATACTTGACTGGTAAGAGGGGGATCAACAGGGTGCCGCCAGCGGCGACGCGGCGGAGTGGTCCACCCCCTTCGGTCTCGACCGAGGTAGAGGCATTGCGTTTTCTCAACGACCAGGTCCCCAGCCAGGACCTGACCTACAGCGACGTGTTCATGGTCCCGGGCCGCAGCGCCGTGGGTTCCCGGCTCAGCGTCGACCTGTCGTCCCCGGACGGCACCGGCACCACCGTGCCGCTGGTCGTCGCGAACATGACCGCGGTGGCGGGCCGCAGAATGGCCGAGACCATCGCGCGCCGCGGCGGTATCGCGGTCATCCCGCAGGACATCCCCTTCGAGGTGGTCTCCGACGTCATCGCCTGGACCAAGCAGCGCGACCTGGTCTACGACACCGCCATCACCCTGAACCCTGCCAGCACCGTCGGTGAGGCCCTCAACCTGCTGCCCAAGCGGGCGCACAACGCCGTGATCGTCGTCGACGACGAGCGCCGCCCGGTCGGCGTGGTCACCGAGGCCGACTGCGCGGGCGTGGACCGCTTCGCGCAGCTGCGCGACGTGATGTCCACCGAGCTGCTGACCATCCCCGCGGGCACCGAACCGCAGGAGGCGTTCGGGATACTGCACGACTTCCGGCACCGGCTCGCCCCGGTCGTCGACGACAAGGGCGCCCTGGTGGGTGTGCTCACCCGCACCGGCGCGCTGCGCTCCACCCTGTACAAGCCCGCCGTGGACGGTCGGAACCGGCTGCGCATCGCGGCCGCCGTGGGCATCAACGGCGACGTGGCGGGCAAGGCAGCCGAGCTGCTGGCCGCAGGTGTGGACACCCTGGTGATCGACACCGCGCACGGCCACCAGGAGAAGATGATCTCCGCGATCGAGAAGGTCCGCGCGCTCTCGCCGGACGTGCCGATCGTCGCGGGCAACATCGTCACCGCCCAGGGCACCCGGGACCTCATCGAGGCCGGGGCCGACATCGTCAAGGTCGGCGTGGGCCCGGGCGCGATGTGCACCACCCGGATGATGACCGCCGTGGGCCGCCCCCAGTTCTCCGCCGTGCTGGAGTGCGCAGCCGCCGCCCGTGAGCTGGGCAAGCACGTGTGGGCGGACGGCGGGGTGCGCCACCCGCGCGACGTCGCCCTGGCCTTGGCCGCCGGTGCGTCCAACGTGATGGTGGGTTCCTGGTTCGCGGGGACCTACGAGTCGCCCGGTGACGTCATGCGCGACGCCCAGGGCCGCCAGTACAAGGAGAGCTTCGGGATGGCCTCGGCCCGCGCGGTGCGGCTGCGCACGTCCGAGGACTCCCCGTTCGACCGGGCCCGCAAGGCGCTGTTCGAGGAGGGCATCTCCACCGGTCGGATGTACCTGGACGCCGAGCGTCCCGGGGTCGAGGACCTCATCGACCAGATCATCGCCGGTGTGCGCAGCTCCATGACCTACGCGGGCGCCACGTCGCTGGCGGAGTTCCAGGAGCGCGCCGTGGTGGGTGTGCAGAGCGCCGCCGGGTACAACGAGGGCCGCCCCGTGGAGAACGGCTGGTAGTCCGAGTACAGCAGAAATGATGGGGAGGGGCCTGAAGGCCCCTCCCCTTCTCCTTGGCTGCTTGGGCTCTAGACGGGTTCGATGCCCTCGACGATCAGCAGGACCTCCTCGGGGTGGCCCTCAACGATGCCGTCGGGGTGCTCCAGCAGTTCGTCCAGCACCACCTCGTCCATGTAGAGGACCTCGATCACCACTCCGGGTTCGGGGACGAAGAGGGCTCCGGCTCCGTTGTAGTAGCCGGTGCCGTCCGGGAGCTCCTGGATGCCGCCTCCGGGCAGGGCCTCCTCCAGTGCGGTGCCGTCCTCGGCCTCCGGATCCAGGTAGGCGTCGACGCCGGTGAAGTCCTCCTGCCGCAGGACCGTGACGGACACGTCGGAGGGGGTGAACGCCTCGCGCGCGGCCAGTACCCGGCCGTCGTCGTCCACGAGGTGGTCTACGTCAATGATGTCGGGCAGCCAGGAGCGCTCGATCTCCTCGTCGTAGGGCAGAGCCGCCCCTTCGCCCAGTTCCTGGATCAGCCACGCGTTGGCGTCGTGGTCGTAGGGGGCGCCCTCCACGGCGTCGGGCAGGTAGGTGATCTCGTAGCCGCTGAGGTCGCCCTCAGCGGGGAAGTACCCCTGGGCCTCCAGGTACGGGGCGGCCTCCTCCAGGGTCATGCGCTCGGAGGGTGCGCTGCCGTCCGGGTTCAGCTCGGGGAGTGCCTCCTCCGCGGCGGCGGAGCTGGGTTCGATCTCCTCGGTGGTACCGCAACCAGCTGTTCCCACCATGAGGGCCATCGCGCCGAGGGTCATGGCGAGGGCGGGGGCGGAGGGGGTGTGCTTCTTCCAGAAGGTCATGCTTCATCTTCGCGGCCGATGCCCCCACCCCGCCTGAGTATGGGTACTCAACCTCCTGTCACGAAGGGCTTTCAGCCCTCGACCGAGCCTTCCAGGCGTTCCTTGTGCTCCTTGCGGTACTGGCCGCAGAGGCGGTCCGCGTGCCGGATGGGTTCGGGGATCCGGTACTTGGGTGAGAGCCGCAGGATGAGGTCGGCCGAACCGGCCAGGTCCACGCGGTGGCCCACGGACACGTAGACGGGTTTGGTCCTGGCGCGGGTGCGCAGGACCCGGCCGACCACCTCGGCCCCCTCCGCGGCGAGGGTCTCGGTGTCGTCCACGAGCTCGGAGCGCCCGGCGACCATGGGCGTCCACGAGCCGCGCTCCTCCCCCGGCGGGGAGTTGCGCCCGTAGAGCACGGACTTGGCGGAGCCGATCACCGGAGCGTCGATGAGAACGCCCAGGTGGCTGGCGATCCCGAAGCGGCGGGGATGAGCCAGCCCGAAGCCGTCGCAGACGAAGACGTCGGGGGCCACGGACAGCCCCTGGATCGCTTTGAGCACCGGAGGCAGTTCCCGGAAGGCGAACAGCCCGGAGATGTAGGGGAAGGAGGGGGTGTCGGCGACCAGGGAGGTGTCGACGATCTCCAGGGTGCGGGCGTCCAGGACCACGGCGGCCGCGGCGAGCTCGGTGTCGCCCACGCCGTAGCTCACGTCCAGCCCGGCGACGTAGCGCACGGAGTCGGGGTCGAGGGGTTCGGTGCGCACCCGGTCGGCCAGCAGACGCTGGCGGGCTACGGCCTCCTTGGGTTCGGCGGGCCAGTTCTCCGGGTCGTCCAGAGCCTTGGCCGCCCGCTCCTCGATGTTGCTCACGTGATCTCCCCCGATTGCCTCGTCCGCACCCCGTCCGGTGTCCTGCCGAGGCGCAGTCTAGGCCTGGAGTGCCTCGGTCCGCGTCCCGTACACGGACGCGGAGCGAGGCCGTTCGGTAGACGTTTCGGCGGGCGGGTTCAGCGGGGAGCGGGCGCGGCGGCGAAGGGCTTTCCGGCCCCAGGGACGCCGATCCCAGTCCAGCGGAAGGGGACACCCGTGGCCAGGGGGATCTCGGGGTGGTCCATCAGCTGAAAGTGCAGGTGTGGCTCGCTGGAGTTGCCCGAGTTCCCGCAAAGACCAATCCGCTGGCCGGCAGCGACCCGGGCCCCCTCCGCGACCTCGATCGAACCCCGCTTGAGGTGGGCGTAAGCGGCATAGACACCGCCCCCCAGGTCCAGGACGACGCGGTTGCCGAAGATGCGGTGCACCCCGCCGAAGGCGCGGACGCAGCCCTCACCGAACAGGTAGAGCAAGCCCGGGTAGGAGTTGCGGCTGCGGTGGTCGCGCTGACCGTCGGACACCTGCACCACCGTGGCGTCGGCGACCGCCAGGATCGGCTGGCCGAAGGCCGGGAAGCCGTCGTTGGGGCGCCGGGTCATGGGCCACCAGCCGTCGACCAGCGGTCGGCCGGAGTCCACGAAGACGTCGATGGCGTACTCCTGGCCGGTACCGCGTACCCCGTGGCTGGGGACCTTGTCGGCCGGGCTGTTCACCGCGGTCCACTCACCGCTCACCGGCGGGGCGACCTCCAACGGGTCAGGCGCCTCCCGCTTCCGTTCCGCCCTGTGCCACACGGCCCGGGCCGTGGCCGCGGCCGCGAAGAGTGCTCCGACCAGTACGACCGCGGCCAGGTTCCACCAGGGAGAGAGGCCGAGGCTCTGCCTGAGGACGAGCAGCAGGAACACCACCGGGATGCTCAGCAGATAGAGCCGTTGCAGTACCCGTGCGGTCTTCGCCATGTCTTCTCCCCGGTTCACGGTAGCCAGATAAGCATTATTACGTAATTACGTATCAACGTATCCCACCTTTCACCCACGGAAAAGCGCGGGCCAAGTTCGACCGCTGATCCCGACATCCCCTGGTGCGCCTGGTTGTGCCAGAGGCCACAGGCCCGAACGCTCGGGACCACCGTCCCGGGCCAGTACCGTGGAGCCGTGAATTTGTACTGACTGGTCAGTTCAAAAATGGGGGAGGCCGCAAGGATGCGTCGGGCCACCGGAGCTCGCGTGCACGCAGAAGGCGTCACACTCACCACCCGCGAGGGGCCCGTCTACACGGGGGTCGACTTCACCGCCCGCCCGGGGACGCTCACCGTCTTCCAGGCCGATTCCGGGGGCGGTCGCAGCGCGCTGCTGCTCACGCTCTCCGGCCGGATGAAACCCACCGGGGGCACCCTGCACGTGGACGGATACACCCTGCCCAAGCAGGCGCGGAAGGTACGGCGGATCAGCGCGCTCGGGCTGATGGACGACGTCAACGCCCTCGACGAACGCCTGCGGGTCAGCGAACACCTCTCCGAGGCCCGCCTACTGCGACTGCGGCCCTCGGCCCGGTCCGTGTCGGACGCAGCGATGAGCGCCGCCGGGTTGGCCGACCTAGACCGCCGGACCATGGTCAAGGAGCTCTCCATGTTGGAGCGGCGGCGCCTCGGCGTGGCCCTCGCCCTGGTCTCCGAACCCCGGCTGCTCGTGGTGGACAACGTGGACAGCGGGCTCAACGACGAACACCAGGCCCGGATGTGGCGGTCGCTGAAGGATCTCGCCGACGAAGGGCTGACCGTGATCGCCACCTGCGCCGACTCCCGGGAGCTCGACACCGTGGCCGATCAGGACACCCAGGGCCCCCTCCCGATCAGACAGGACGGTAGCGGCGGGAAGGACGAGACCGGGAACGGCACGGACGCCGACAGTACGGACACCGGCAGCACCGGAACCCACAACGCTGGCACCCACGACTCAGGGGCGGAGGACACCGGGCAAGTGATCGGTATCGACGAACTGCTCGACCGCGAGGGATCGGCGACGGAGAACACCGGTGGGGGTGCGCACCGTGAAGACTCGTAGGAAACCCGGCGCCCCCCGCTACCGCCTCCTGGCCGTCCCCCGGCTCGGACTGCTCACCATGCGGTCCTTCCTGCGGTCGCCGCTGCCCACCGCGGCACTCGCCGCGCTCATGCTCATCCCCCTGCTCTACTCCGGCATGTACCTGTGGTCGTTCTGGGACCCCTTCGACCGGATGGAGAACCTGCCGGTCGCCCTGGTGAACGCGGACGAGGGTGCCGAGGTCGACGACGAGGAGGTCAACGCTGGCGACGAGCTCACCGAGACCCTCCTGGACCGCGGGGACCTGGACTGGCACCTCGTGGACGCCCAGGAGGCCGCCGTCGGCCTGGACGACGGCACCTACTACGTCACCCTCACCATCCCCGCACACTTCAGTGAGGCCATCACCTCGCCCTCCCGCGACCGCGAGGAACCGGTCCCCGCGCTGCTCGTCGCCAACTACAACGACTCCAACAGCTACATCGTCCGCCAGCTCGCAGGGAGCGCCTTCAAGGAGATCCGCGAGGCGGCGGCGACCTCCGCCATCAGCGACTACCTCGACCAGATCTTCCTGGGCTTCAACGAGATCCACAGCAAGACCGAGGAGGCCTCCGAGGGGGCCGACCAGATCTCGACCGGCGCCGACGACGCCGAGACCGGCTCCGGGGAGCTCTCCGAGGGGATCGACAGCGCACACGAGGGCGCGGGGTCGCTGAGCGGCGGGATCGGCCAGCTCTACGAGGGCTCGAAGACCATCGCCACCGGTGCCACCGAGGCCTCAAACGAGGTCAACGAGAAGGTGGGCGCGCTCGACGACCTCGTGGACGAGTGGCTGCCCCAGCTCGAAGAGGACATCCCCGACGTTCAGAAGAAGGCCAAGGAGGCCGCGAAGGTCTCCGGTGCGGTGTCCGAGGCCCTGGGCGAGCTGCCTGAGGAGATCGATGTCACCGCGCTGACCGACGTCGACGGCCGGCTCGCCGACTACCTGGGGGACCACCCCGAGCTGGAGGAGGAGCAGCCCGAGCTGTACGAGCTGCTCACCGACCTCCAGGAGGGCATGGCCACCGCCCTGGAGGTGGCCGGGTTCGTCAACGACAACCGCGAGGACATCGATTCCGCCGCGGCCGAGGCCGCCGCCCTCAGCCAGAAGGCGGTGAGCCTGTCCGAGGACCTGCCCGACATCGTCGAGGACGCCGAGGACGCCCGGGAGCAGGTCGACGAGCTCGCCGAGGGCCTGGCGGAACTGGCGGAGGGCACGCGCAACCTGCGCGACGGTCTCTCCGGCGCCGCCGAAGGTGCCGGGGAGCTCAACACCGGGCTGGGCACACTCAGCGGCGGTGCCGGTGACCTCCATGACGGCCTGGGCCAGCTCTCCTCGGGCACGGAGGAGCTCGCCGAGGGTCTGGCCGACGGGGTCGAGGAGATCCCCACCTACTCCGACCAGGGCCGGGTCACCGCCTCCGACATGATGAGCGAGCCGGTCCGGCTCGACAGCGAGGTGGACAACGAGGTGCCCAACTACGGCACCGGGTTCGCACCGTTCTTCGTGCCGCTGTCCCTGTGGGTGGGCGCCATGATGGTGTTCATGGTGCTGCCCGCGCTGTCCAGCCGCGCGCTGGCCTCCTCCGCTGCCTCCTGGCGGGTCGCCCTCTCCGGGCGGATCGTCCCGCTGATCCTCGGCTGGGCCCAGGTGGCGGTCATGCTGACCGTCCTGCACCTGGCGCTGGGTCTGGACTCCCAGAACTGGCTGCTGCTGATCGCCTTCCTCGTACTGACCTCGGCCGCGTTCACCGCGACCGTGCAGTACCTGAACGTGAAGTTCAACGCCGCGGGCCGGGTGGTCGCGCTGGTGTTGCTGGTCCTGCAGCTGACCTCGGCGGGCGGCACCTACCCAATCGAGACCAGCCCGGCGTTCTTCCAGGCCATCGGCCCTTACCTGCCCCTGCACTGGGGGGTGACCGCCATGCGGCACCTGGTCGGCGGCGGCGACATGACCGTGGTCGCACAGGCGTTCGGGGTGATGGCGCTGTGGCTGGTGGTGCCCATGCTCCTCACCTGGCGTGCCGTTGCCAAGAAGCGCGAATGGACGATGTCCACGCTCTACCCGGCGCTGAAGATCTGACGGGTGACCCGGTCACGGGCACAATGGGAGGAATGAACGTGAGCACCCCCGAACCGGGGCGGCCCCTCAGCGGCCGCCGTGAAGCCACCCGGCGCAAACTCTTCGAAGCGGCCGTCACCCTGATCTCGGAACAGGGGTACGGCGCCACCACCGTCGACGAGATCGCCGAACGGGCCGGCGTCGCTAAGGGCACCGTCTACTACAACTTCGGGGGCAAGAACGAGCTGTACGCGGCCCTGATGGAGTGGGGCGTGACCCGCCTGGCCGACACGCTTCGGGACTCCGTGCCCGACCCCGGCCAGGGCGCCGCGCCCCGCGAAGCCCTGGCCGAGGTACTGCGGGCCGGGGTGGTGTTCATCAGCACCCACGAGGCGCTGGCCCGGCTGCTCATCGCCGAGGCCTGGCGTACCAACCGCGCCTGGTACGAGGCGGTCCGACAGATCCGCACCGAGGCGATCGGGGTCATCACGGACCAGCTCGACGCCATGGTCGAACGCGGCCTGACCCGGCCGGACCTGGACACCTCCCTTGCGGGATCCGCTCTCTTCGGCATGGTGGTCACAGTGGCTCTGGACTGGCGTACCCTCCAGCCAGAGCGTCCCGTGGAGGACATCCACACCACCCTGGCGCACATGGCCGACGGTCTCATCGGCCAGCCTCCCCGCGCTGATCCCCCGCATGAAGAACCCCGGAGAGGACTCCCCCGCCATGGCTGACCTTTACCCGCTGCTGCCGGTGATCGTCGGTGCCATCCTGCTGTGGATGGTCACCCGCGACACCCGGATGGAACTGCGCCTGGTCCGCAACGGCGTCCGCGCCAAGGGAAGGGTCATCGGCTACCACGAGACGTCGGTGGCCTCCCGAATGATCGTGCAGTTCCAGACCGAGGACGGCAAGGAGATCCACGCCGAACACGAGAACACCGGCTGGATGGCCTCCCGCGCCGGAGAGATCGTCACCGTCTCCTACGACCCCGAGGTCCCCGAACACGCCCGCATCGTTTCCGCCCCCTGGCTCAGCCACTGGGTCCGCGGCATGTTCGGCTCCCTCGGCCTGCTCCTGGTCCTCATCGGAGCGTTCCTGGGCTACCTCCACTGGACCGTGTAACCTTGCGCCTCCGCTCCGCTTCGGCGCGTGTTCTCCGCCTTTGCGGAGGGATGCTTCATCCTCGCCGGCGCCTGACGCTCGTTCCTCGCTAGCGGATTGACTCGTCTTGCACTGTGTTTCAGAAGATTGGCCTCCCCGGCGCACGAACGGGAAGGAACACTCCCTGTGGCTGGGCTTCCCAGGTGAGCTCTCCGCTTGTGGCCGAGGTGAGCAGGAGAGTTTCCTGTGGTCAAGGCATCCATGGCTGAGGCCCTGAGAAAGAACACCCCTGCGGCTCAGGACAGAGAGGGGACGTCCTCCTTGGGCGGGACGTAGCGAACCAAGCGCTGGGGAAGGGACCCGGTCAGGCTGGAGCGGGTGCGGACGCGGGTGCGGCAGATGAGGTCGGCCAGGCCCGCACCGTCGGGGCGGACCACCGCGGTGCAGGCGTGCAGGACGGCCACCGCGAGGGCGAACCACGGCAGGCCGAACGCGATCAGCGCGGTGACCGGGGCGTACAGCAGCGCCGCGCGGGCCAGGACGCGGCGGCGGACGGCCGGGCGGGGCAGGCTCCACTCGGTCAAGGCCAGGTGGACGGCGGCGCGGCCCAGGGTGCTGCGGTCGCGGCGCAGCAGGGGCAGGAAGAGGCCGAAGAGCAGGGCCAGTCCCAGGAGGGTGCCGGTGAGGACCTGTTCCTGGGTGCCCGGGCGGATGATCCCGTAGGCGTTCAGCAGGGCGACGAGCGTGGCCGCGCCGAACCACCACAGGCCCAGGTCGATGAGGGTGCCGAACATGCGCCGGGCCAGGTCCGGGGCGACCCGGTCGGGGACGGCCACGGGCCAGGAGCGGTGCGGGCCGAACGGCCAGACCGCGGGCACCCAGCGGGCGAGCAGCCAGCCCAGGAGGGTTCCGGCCACGGCGATCCCGGCGATCTCGAGGGCAGCGGCGTTGTAGGCGCACGGGTAGAGGCCGAACACACCGGTGGCGCGGACCGCGTGCACCGCCACGGCCAGGCCGGTGCCGAGTGCCACCGTGGTGAACACTCCGCGACGGAACCTGGAACGGGCCAGGATCCCCACCGGCAGGAAGAGCCCCAGGGCCAGGGCGGCGTCACGGAGTTCCAGTGGCGGGGCAGGTGCGGGTTCGATGGGGCAGAGCCCGTCGGCCGAGGCGGGCAGCGGCCACACCGCGTACACCGCCAGGCCGAGCCCGACAAGCAGGGCGGCGAGGGTGAGCTGTCCGGGCCAGCCCACCAGGCGCCCGTAGCGCCGGTGCTGTCCGCGCAGGTAGAGCGCGGATCCGATGACCATCAACAGCGGTATGGCGGCGACCGCCACCTCGATGGCGGCCTGACCTCCGCCGAACGGTTGCCCCATGGCGTGTGCGTTCCCCTTGCTCGTTCCCGGGGCGCCAGGCTAGTACGCCCCGCGCCGATACGGGGAGGGAACGGCGACATCACCTCCGAAGAGTAGTTCGGCGGGTATCCGGTAGCGCCTCACAAAGCGGAACCGGGAACCACATGTGACGTTCGCCCTATAGGACATAGCCCCCTCCTGGAACACCGTCCCCACAAGCGCCATACCTTCCCTTAGGTGAACATTTCGCAACTTCATGGCAGACTGCCAGCGGTACCCGGATAATCCGTTGTTTCCCAGGCGAGATACCATCCCCAACGCCGAAACCCCCGTTTGTGGTTACTCTGCGGTAGGCCCGGCCTCGACCACCCCACGACGGGACGAGAACGGCCCGCGGGGTGGAGCCCCCACGTGCGAGCGCGCCGACCGCCCAAGAAGCGGGAACAGGCGGCCACGCGGCCCCGCCACCACCCCGAGAAGACTTTGACGCGGATCGACAGGAGAACCGTGCAGGCAGTACCGAAGAAACGTGGGCGGACGATCACCGCCCGTATCCGCGCCATGGTCATGATCCCCACCACCGCGCTGGTCGCGTTGTGGCTGATCCTCACCTTCGCCCTCGGCGGCGACGCGGCCCTGAAACTGATCCGGTCCAAGGCCACCGACGATCTGGTCACCCCGGCCGCCGTCGGCCTCGTGGACGCGATGACGGAGCGGTCCGCGACGATCGCCTACATCGAGAACCCCGGTGACGCGGACCTCGTCCAGGAGCTGGAGCAGACCCGGCAGGCCACCGACGAATCCCTGGGCGCCGTCGTCGAGGACCTCATCGGGTTCGCCGACCTCGCCCCCGGCGACGCCGGCATGCACATCGAGATGCTGCACGGCATGTATCAGGAGATCGGCGAGATCCGCGAGGCTGTCGACAACGGCGACGCTGGCCGCGCCGACGTCCTGGACTACTACAACGAGCTCGTCCTGCAGGGCGCCGACAGCTTCGACACCCAGGGCCGCGAGGGCAACGAGGGCGCCTCCGTCAGCCCCGGCTTCACCGCGGTGTACATGTTCCGCGCGGTGGACGTGGGCGCCAAGCTCGACGCCCAGATCGCCCGCGCCTTCGCCACCGGCGACCTCTCCCTCGAGGACCAGCGCGAGTTCACCGCCCTGCTGGGCGCCTTCGAAACCCTCCTGGACGCCAACGCCCCCTACCTGGGGGGCGAGGGCCACCTGGAACGCTACGAGGCCCTGTTGGAGAGCCCCGAGTTCGCCACCCTGACCCGGCTCTCGGACGAGATCGTCGAGCGTGAGATCGAGTCCACCACGGTCACCGACCCGATCACGCTGGTCCCGGAGACCGTCGACGACCTGACCATGCCGGTCGACAAGGCCGAGTGGAGCACCGCCTACGACCACGTGCTCACCGAGCTCACCGACCTGGGCGCGGGCGAGGCGCTGCACTCCGCGCAGATGACCCGTGAGGCCGCCAACCGCGCCGTGGCCCTCGCCGCTGGCGGCAGCCTCGGTGTCGCCGCCGTCATCGCGGTGGCGTTCTTCCTGGCCCGGCGTTCCTCCCGTAACCTCACCGAGCGACTGCTCACGCTGCGCACGGAGTCCCAGGACCTGGCCGAGAAGCGGCTGCCGGAGATGATGGACCGCCTGCACCGCGGCGAGCGCGTGGACACCTCCACCGCGCTGCCCGAGCTCAAGGCCGGGGACGACGAGATCGGTGACGTTGCGCAGGCGTTCAACACCGCCCAGCGCGCCGCCATCGAGGAGGCCGTCCAGCAGACCGAGCTGCGCCAGGGCGTCAACCGCGTCTTCCTCAACATCGCCCACCGCAGCCAGACGCTGGTCCACCGCCAGCTGCGCCTGCTGGACAAGATGGAGCGCGAGCAGGAGGACCCGGACCAGCTCGCCCAGCTGTTCAAACTGGACCACCTCGCGACCCGCTCCCGCCGTAACGCCGAGAACCTGCTGATCCTCGGCGGTGAGGCCCCGGGCCGCACCTGGCACCGCCCGATGCCGCTGATCGACGTCCTGCGCGGCGCTATCTCCGAGTCCGGCGACTACACCCGGGTCAAGCGCGAGCGCATCGCCCGGGTGAACCTCAACGGCCCCGCCGTCGCCGACGTCATCCACCTGGTCGCCGAGCTGGTCGACAACGCCGCCATGTTCTCGCCGCCGCACACCCAGGTACGACTGAGCAGCGAGGACGTACCCAACGGCGTGACCATCGAGATCGAGGACCGGGGCCTGGGCATGACCGACGGCGAGCTCGCCTCGGCCAACGCCCTGCTGGCGGACCCGCCCGAGTTCGACGTGATGCGGCTCAACGAGAAGATGCGCCTCGGCCTCTTCGTGGTCTCGCACCTGGCGCACCGCCACGGTATCCGCGTACACCTGCGCCCGTCGCCGTACGGCGGCGTGCAGGCCATCGTGCTGCTTCCGCAGGACCTCATCTCGGGTGACCGCACCCCGCTGCCCGCGGGTGAGGACAGCGGCGAGGACATCTGGGAGGTGCGCGAGATCGTCGACCGCACCCCCGGCGCCGCGCTGGAGGCGAGCCGCACCAAGCGGCCCGGGAAGCCGCTGCTGACCTCGGTTTCCACGTCTCCGGCGCCCGAGAGCGACCGGTCCGGCGCAGACAGGGCTGACGGCGGCAGGACCGGCGGTGACAGGGGCGGCGACGCCAAGGCACGGGCCGAGGCTTCGACCGCGCCCGAGGCAGCGTCCCAGTCCTCCGCTCCGTCCCCCGCCCCGGCCGAGGCGCCCGAGAGCGACCTGCTCAGCACCCCCGCCAAGGACGACGACCGCCGTCCCTCCCTGCCCACCCGCAACTCCCGGATCAGCGCGGTTCCGGACTCCCCCGCGGGGTCCCCTGCCGAGGAACCCAAACCGGCCGAGAAGGTTCAGGCCGGCGGCGGCCGCCCCGCACTGCCCAAGCGTCGCCCGCAGGAGAACCTGGCCCCCCAGCTGGCGACCGATCCCTCCGACACGGGGAACTCCGGCCCCGCGGCCGGCGGCAGCTCCTCCTCCGAGTCGACCCTCGACGGCAAGGAACGGCTGGCCCGGCTGCGCCGGAACATGTCCGCGTTCCAGCAGGGGACGGACCGCGGACGGCGCGACGGCCAGCAGAACACCAACGACACCGACAAGGACGCGTAACCGTGACGAGTACCGAAAGCGCCGAGCGCGGCAGCGGAAACGCCGCGGGCAAGAAGGACATCGACTGGCTGCTCGACGAGTTGCTCGAACGCGCCGTGGGCTCCCGCCACGCGATCGTCCTCTCCGCTGACGGCCTGCTCATCGGCCGCTCCCGCGAACTGGTCAAGGAGGACGCCGAGCACCTGTCCGCGGTGGCCTCCGCTTTCCAGAGCCTGGCCCGGGGCACCGGCCGCCACTTCGGCGGCGGCGAGGTCCTGCAGACCGTCGTGGAGATGGAGAGCGCCTACCTCTTCGTCACCGGCGCCGGCCGCGGCGCCTGCCTGGCCGTCCTGGCCGAGGAGAGCTCCGACGTCGGCCTCATCGCCTACGAGATGAACGTCCTGGTCGATCAGGTCGGCCGTTATCTCGACGCCGCGCCCCGCCACGAGGGCGCTTCCGGGGAAGCCACGCGTTAGGGGTCGGTATGCAAGCGCACAACGAGTTCGATCCGGGGATATCGCCGCACGGCCTGCCGCATCGCGACGCGATCGGCGGCTACGGCGACGACGCCCCGGGAGCCGAGGAAGCGGGACCGCTGGTCCGGCCGTACGTGATCGCACAGGGCCGCGACCACGCCGACGCCATCCAGCTGGACATGATCAGTGTGGTGATCGCGGCCAAGCGCGCCGAGGTCGACGAGATGGCGCTCGAACCGGAGCAGCTCCGCATCCTGGAACTGTGCCGACGCCCCCAGTCAGTGGCCGAGGTGTCCGCCCACCTGGACATCCCGGTCGCCGTCGTCAAGGTCCTGCTCAGCGACCTGCTCAACCGCGGCCTGGCCCTGGCCCGCGCCCCCTACACAGCAAAGAGCCCGGTCAGCCGGGACGTACTCCAGGCGGTTCTCGATGGCATCCAGAGACTCTGACCCGGGCCCCGAGGCCCCCGTCCCCTCGGCACTGAAGATCCTGGTGGCCGGTGGTTTCGGCGCAGGCAAGACCACTCTGGTCGGCGCGGTGAGCGAAATCGCCCCGCTGAGCACCGAGGAGGTGATGACCGAGGCCAGCTACGGGGTCGACGACCTGTCCGGCGTGGAGTCCAAGACCACCACGACCGTGGCGCTGGACTTCGGCCGCATCACCATCAGCGAGAGCCTGGTGCTGTACCTGTTCGGCACACCTGGGCAGGAGCGCTTCTGGTTCATGTGGGAGGAGCTGTCCGAGGGCGCCCTGGGCGCGATCGTGATCGCCGACACCCGACGCCTGGAGACCTGCTTCGCCGCGGTGGACTTCTTCGAGCGGCGCGGGGTGCCGTTCGTGGTCGCGGTGAACTGCTTCGAGGGCGCCCACGAGTACGAGGCGGACGAGGTGCGTGAGGCTCTGAGCCTGAGCCCCGACATCCCGGTGGCGCTGTGCGATGCCCGCCAACGCGAGTCCGCCAAGCAGGTCCTGCTGACCCTGGTGAACCGGGTAGCGGAGCGTGTGACCGCGTAGGAACGCGGAAGGCGTCACCGCTCGGCGGGACGTGTCACCGCGCAGGTATGCGGGCATGGGCGGGTGAGGGGGGTCCGGAGCCTCTCCTCGCCCGCCTTTCCGCGTTTTTGGGAACATTCCGGACACGGTTCGCCGCCCGAGGCGGGACAGCACCCCTCCACCAGCTGTACACACGAAGCGTCCAGGTAAAGTGCCAGGCGGTGAAACGTCTTCCTGGTGGGCGTTTCGCGGTACCCGACGACCATGGACCCGTTCGGGCGGGCCCGGACGAGGTGGAGTTCAGATGAAGCGTTTCGAGTGGCGCGACAGGATCCACAGCCTTGACGCCGAGGCCGACTGCGAGCGGATCGTCCAGATCCTGGGCACGCACGAATTCCCCTGGGACATCGAGCAGGCCCTGGGGCTCGCGCTGTACCGCACTTACGCCGTTCCCTCCATCGGCGAGCTGCTCGGGCACACCCTCGAATTCACCGAGCGCACCCAGCACCGCTACGACGACACCGCGCTCATCCTCAACGACATCATGGAGCACGGCTTCGGTCCCGGCCGCGGACGCGACGCGCTGCGCCGGATGAACCAGATGCACCGGTCCTACGACATCAGCAACGACGATTACCAGTACGTGCTCAGCACCTTCGTGGTCATGCCGGTGCGCTGGCTCAACGACTACGGCTACGGCTGGCGCAAACTGAGCGACCACGAGATCGCGGCCAGCACCAACTACTACCGCAAGCTCGGCCAGCACATGGGGATCAAGGACATCCCCGAGACCTACGCCGAGTTCCGCGAGCTCATGGACTCCTACGAGGCCGAGCACTTCGCCTACTCCGAGGGCGGCCGCGCGGTCTCCGACTCCACCCTCGAACTGATGGTCGGCTTCTACCCGGCCTGGCAGCGCCCCCTCGTGCGCCCCTTCACCCAGGGGCTGCTGGACGACCCGCTGATCAAGGCCTTCAAGTACCCGGAGCCCTCGGCGTTCTGGCGCAAGTCGGGTGATGTGGCGCTGAAGCTGCGCGCCAAGGTCGTGCGGCGAATGAAGCCGCGCGAGGAGCCGCGCTGGGCCCGGATGAGCCCCAACATCCGCAGCTACCCGGACGGTTACGCTCCGGACCGCATCGGCACCTTCCCGCAGGGCTGCCCGGTCCCGCACGACCTGCGCACCCAGGACGTCCCCGGGACCGGCGCGAAGGTTCCCGCACCGGGGCAGGCCGTCGCCCCCGATTCAGCCGGCACCGAGTCGGCCAGCACAGAGGCGGCCGGCACCGAGCCGAGCGAGAACTGAACCCGCGTCCCGACCCGCCCCCGAACCCCTCTCCGGAGCCCCAGAGCCCCCACCGAACCCTGCCCCCCGAATCCCCCGTTGTTCACCATCCCCACTTCCCCTGAAGGAACCGCGAATGAAGCGCTTCGACTGGCGCGACGAGATCCACCGCCTGGACGCCGAGGCGGACTGCGTGCGGATCATGCAGATCCTCAACTCCCACGAGTTCCCGTGGGACATGGGCCGGGCTCTGGGCATCGCGCTGTACCGCACCTACGCCGTCCCCTCCATCGGCGAGCTGCTGGGCAAGACCGACCAGTTCACCGGCAAGACCCAGAAGCGCTACGACGACACCGCGCTCATCCTGGGCAACATGATCCGGCACGGCTTCGATCCGGGTAAGGGCCGCGACTCCCTGCGCCGGATGAACCAGATGCACCGGTCCTACGACATCAGCAACGACGACTACCGGTACGTGCTCAGCACCTTCGTGGTCATGCCGGTGCGCTGGCTCAACGACTACGGCTACGGCTGGCGCAAGCTGAGCGACCACGAGATCGGCGCGATCACGCACTACTACCGCAAGCTCGGCAAGTACATGGGGATCAAGGACATCCCCGAGACCTACGAGGGCTTCCGCGATCTGCTCGACAACTACGAGCGCGACCACTTCGCCTACACCGAGGGCGGCCGCAAGGTCTCCGACTCCACCCTCGACCTCATGGTGACGTTCTACCCGCCGCGCGTGGCCGGTCTGGCCCGCAAGTTCTCGATGGCGATCCTGGACGAGTCGCTGATCACGACCTTCCGGTACGACCCGCCGAGCAAGGCGATGCGCAAGTCCGCGGACATCGCGCTGAAGCTGCGCGCCAAGGTCGTGCGGCGGATGAAGCCGCGCGAGGAGCCGCTGTGGGCGGACATGAACCCGAACATCCGCAGCTACCCCAAGGGGTACGACGTGGATCAGCTCGGCACGTTCCCGGCGACCTGCCCGGTCCAGCACAACGTGGACCCGGTGGCCCACGAGGACCTGTACGGCAAGGAGGGCGACCGCCCCGCCGAGGCCGCCGCGGAGTCCTGCCCCGCAGACGCTGGGTCCGCTGAGGCAGGGTCGGCCGAGGCGGCTCCGGCCGGGTCCTGCCCCGCGGGCACTGGGGCTGCTGACGCCGGGCCTGCTGAGACCATCAAGAACCCCGTGGACGAGCGCGCGTGACCACGACCAACCGGGCCCCGTCCGAGGACGGGGCCCCTCGTATGACCGGCTCCGAAGCGCGACCCCGGCCGCTCCCCCGTTCGGTGCACGCCTGGTACGGCACCGGCGCGGTGGCCCTCGGGGTCTTCAACACGGTCCCCGGCCTGCTGCTCCTGATCTACCTGACCGACACCCTGGCGGTGAGCCCCGCCCTGGCCGGTGCGGTGATCTTCCTCCCCAAGTTGATCGACCTTCTGGTCAGTCCGTATATCGGTATCTGGTCCGATAGGACGCGGTCCTCCTGGGGTCCCCGGCGCCCCTGGATGCTGGCCGGGGCGCTCACCCTCCCCCTGCTCTTCGCGGCGATGTTCGCCGGTCCACCGCTCCAGGGCGCGGGCGCCGCCGCCTACGTGGCGGCGCTGTTCGTGCTGGCCGCGCTGGCCTCATCCATGTTCGTCGTGCCCTACACGGCGATGCCGGGCGAGATCACCTCCGACTACCACGAGCGCTCCACCTTCAACACCTGGCGGACCGCCTTCGCGGGCCTGGCCCTGCTGCTGGGCGGAGCGCTGGCCCCGGTCATCCAGAACGTCCCCGAGGACCCGGTGACGGGCTACCGCCTTATGGGGCTGTTCATGGGCGCGGTGCTGGTGCTGTCCATGCTGGGGACGGTGGTCGGCACCCGGCGGGCACCGCGCCCGGTCTTCCGACCGCGATCCGAAGGGCTGCTCGCCCAGCTGCGGGTGGCCTTCGCCCACCGGCACTTCCGGGTCCTGTTCCCAGCCAACCTCCTGATGGCGGTGGCCAGCGGCACCATGGTGGCGGGCGTGCCGTACGTGACGGCCAACATCATGGGCGAGCCCGCGTACACGAGCATCCTGATGGTGTGCGTGCTGGTCCCGCTGATGGCGGCGGCCCCACTGTGGAAGCGGCTCTCGCTGCGGGTGGACAAGAAGCGCGCGGCCGCTTGCTCCGCTGTGGTCTTCGCGCTCGGCGGCCTGGGGCTGCTGCTCATCCCGCTGTGGGGTGTGCCCGGCGCGGTGTTCTCGTCGGTGCTGGTGGGCGTGGGCCTGTCCGGGACCATGATGCTGCCCGCCTCCATGCTGGCGGACTGCATGGCCGCCGAGGACGGCTCCGGCCGCCGCCAGGGCGGGGTGCTGTCGGGCGTGTGGACATCGGGCGAGGCGATGGCCCAGGCCGTGGGCACCGGCCTGTTGTCGCTCTCCCTGGCCCTGAGCGGCTACGTGGAGTCCGGCGCGGGCGAGGTCGTCCAGCAGAGCGGGACGGCGCTGCGCGGCATGCTGATCGGGAGCACCCTGCTGCCCGCCGCGGTGATGATGTGCTGCCTGATGCCGCTGATGTTCTACCGGCTCCGGGACCCGGGAGCGGATTCGAGGAAGTGAGCTGAGGTGAGTTCGGGGCGGGGCCGTGGCGAGGGCCCCGCCCTCCTGCTCAGCCCCGGCCCGGACCGTGGATGCGCAGGAAGGCGTCCACCCCGGAGCGGACCACCGCGAGCCGCTCCTGGTCGGGCAGCGGGAGCGCCCCGAAGAAGGTCAGGCCGTTGGCCGGACTGCGCACCAGTGCCACGTAGTGCCCGGCGGCGGTCTCCTCGGCGCCCGGGCCGATCTCCAGCAGCCCTCGGTCGGCCAGGGTGCGCAGGTGCGCGGCCAAATCCTTGAGGACCAGCTCGGAACCGTTGTCCGACCACGCCCGTGCCGCGTCGGGGAAGTGCGCGGCCTCCCCGATCAGCAGCCGGACCAGGGCCGCGTGGTCGGCGCGACGGCCCTTCCGGGACAGCCACTCGTCCCCGAACCCCACCAGCGCCTCGCGGGCGTCCCTCGCGTCCCCGAAGTGACGGGCGGCGATCGCGGCGTGGTCGGCGGCCCCGACGACGACCCCAGCACCGCACAAGATCGACGGTCCGCTGCTCAAGCTCGCCGCCGTCCTACTGGTCGGCGCGATGTTCGTCCGCGGTCTGGGGCTGGGCGCGGCGATGCTGCCGATGCTGGCCACCGCCTACCGACGGCTGCCCTCGGACCAGGTGCCCAGGGCCAGCAGTGCCCTGAACGTCACCTAGCGGCTCGGCGCCGCCATCGGCACCGCCGCCCTGGCCCTGCTGCTGTCCTCCCTGCTGGCCGGGAACGCGCAACCCGAGACCGCCTTCCAGGCCACCTTCTGTTGGATGACCGGCCTGACCGCCGCGGCGATGGTCCCCGCGATGTTCCTGCCGAGCACCCGCCCCGACCTCACCTAGCGGCCGAGGCGGCGCCACAGGGTTCGGGGCAGTATGCGCATCCCGGCGAAGACCGGCTGGAGGATGCGCGGGGCCCAGACCGTGGTGGCGCTGCCGCGCAGGCCCTTGGAGACCGCCTCGGCCACCTGGCCGGGGGTGGCCGGGAACGGGGCCGGGTCCACGTGCCGGGACATCTGGGTGGCGACGTAGCCCGGTCGGACCACCAGGACCCGGGCCCCGCTGCCGTGCAGGGAGTCGGCCAGGCCCTGGGCGAACCCGTCCAGCCCGGCCTTGGCCGAGCCGTACACGAAGTTGGCCCGGCGCACCCGGACCCCGGCCACCGACGACAGCACCACCAGGGCCCCGTGGCCCTGCTCGCGCAGGCGGGCGGCAACTGCCAGGCCCACGGACACGTGCCCGGTGTAGTTCACGGCGGCCGCGCGGGCGGCGGCGAGCGGGTCGGCCTCGTACTCGGCCTGCTCACCCAGCACCCCGAAGGCGTCCACCACCACGTCCAGGTCGCCGACCAGCTCCACTGCGGCGGCCACCGTGGCGGCGTGGGTCTCGGAGGCCTCGGCGTCGAAGTCCAGCGAGTGGGTAGTCGCACCGAGCGCCTTGAACACGCTCGGGGTGTCGCCCACCCCGCCCCGGGCGGCGAGCACCACATCGCGGGCGCCCTCACGCACCAGCCGTTCGGCGACGGCCAGGCCGATCTCGCTGCGTCCGCCGAGCAGCAGGACGGTTCGCACGCTTCCCAGCGAGTCACGCATGGCGGGATCCTTAGGGGTTGGAGGTGTCCGGGACAGAGTCAGCGGGGGTCAGGCGAGTTCGAGGCGGCGGGCGAGGTCGGAGATCAGCACGCCGTCGGGGTCCACACGTGCGCGCGTGGCCCGCCAGGCATCGAGTCCGGGGTACATGGCGTGCACGGTCTCGGGCCTGGCCCGGCTGTCCTTGGCCAGGTAGAGGCGACCGCCCGCCTCGATCACACGCTCGTCGAACCCGTTCAGCAACCGCGCCAGGCCGGGCAGGTCAGCGGGCAGGTCCAGGGCGAGGGTCCAGCCCGGGCGCGGGAAGGACAGCGGCCCCGGGGTGGGCTCGCCCATCCGTTTGAGCACGGCCAGGAACGACGGCGCATCCGCCCGGGAGAGCCCCTCCACCACCGCCCGCAGGGTGTCCTCCGCGCCGAAGGGCACCACGAACTGGTACTGCACGAACCCGCTGCGCCCGTACACCCGGTTCCAGCCGGACACCGCGTCCAGCGGGTGGAAAAAACCGCCGATCGGCTGGGCCTGCCCGCGCCTGCGGTGCGGAGCGGCGTTGTAGTAGGCGGTGTTGAACGCGCCCACCGTGTACCGGTTGAACAGCCCCAGCGGCACTCCGGGCGGGACCGTCATCGAGGTTCCGGTCCGGTGCCGCAGGGGGTCGCGGCGCTGCGGTAGGGGCAGGTCGGTGAGCTGGGCGTGGTGGGCGCGGGTCAATACCCCGCGGCCCAGGGAGGAGCCCTTGGCGAGCAGGTCCACCCAGCAGACCGTGTACCGGTAGGCGTGGTCTGTGCGCGCCATGAGCTCCAGGGTGGAGTCCAGATCGCGGGTGCGGTCGGTGTCCACGCGGGCGTAGGCGGTCTCCACCGGGTGCACGCCGACGGTGGCCTCGGTGATGACACCGGTCAGGCCCATCCCGCCGACGGTCGCCCAGAAGAGTTCGGTGTCGCCGTGGTCCGGGCCGAGCCGGTGCGTCCGGCCGTCGGGGGTGATCAGGGTCAGGGAGCGCACGTGGGCGCCGATGGAGGAGTCCGCGTGGTGGTTCTTGCCGTGCACGTCCGCGGCGATCGCCCCGCCCAGGGTGACGTGGCTGGTCCCGGGGGTGACGGAGAGGAAGTGTCCGCGGCGCAGCAGGTGCGCGATGATCCGTTCCACGCTGGTCCCGGCGGGCGCGGTGACCTCCTGGCGTTCGGTGTCCAGGCGGGGCTGTCCGGTGAGTTCGGTGCAGTCGAGCACGAGCCCGCCCGCGGCCTGGGCGGCGTCGCCGTAGGAGCGACCCAGCCCTCGGGCGAGGGCCCCGCGCGGTCCGGCCTGGGCCAGTGCCTCGGCGACCTGTTCGGCGGAGCGCGGATGCGTGACGTGGGCGACGGTGGGGGCGGTGCGGCCCCAACCGCTGAGGAGGGTGCGGCGGCTCACAGGTAGATCCCCAGTCCGACCAGGAGGACGAGGGCGAGGAGGACGAGCTGGAGCGGGCGGTCCCGCAACGCGATCTCCTCGGGTTCCTCGCCCGCGCCCCGGTCCACGAGCAGGTTGTAGCGGAGGACGAACATGATGAACGGAACGATACTGGCCGCGTGGAACACCGACTGCGGACCGCCGCCCTGCTCCAGCGCCCACAGGCAGTAGGTGACGACCATGGCGCCGGAGGCCATGACGCGCATCTGCGAAAGGTAGCCGACGGTGTACCCGTGCAGGGCCGCGCGAGTACGGCAGGCGGAGTGTTCGGCGGGGGTCTCGGGCCCGGCAGGGCCCTCCGGCCTGGCGGTCCGGAGCTCGGCCTCGCGTTTGCCGACCACCACCAGCAGGGCGGCCAGTGCGACCACGATGACGAACCACGAGGTCAGCTCCACCCCCGCCGCGTACCCGCCCGCCATCGCCCGGAGCATGTGGCAGGAGGCCACGGCGACCAGGTCGCAGATGACGACGTCCTTGAGGTAGTGCGTGTACGCCAGGGTGAGCAACACGTACCCGGTGAACAGCAGGGTCAGCCGCCAGTTACCCAGGGCCAGCGAGGCCAGCGGGGCGGCGAGCACGAACAGCACGCCCGTGACCGCCGCGAAGGGGATCGGAAGGTCTCCCGAGGCGACGGGCCGACGTCGTTTGCGGGGGTGCTCGCGGTCGCGGTGCACGTCGCGGACGTCGTTGAGCAGGTAGGTGCCACTGGCAGCTACGCAGAACAGCGCGAAGGCGGCGGCGCACAGCAGCAAGGTGTGGGGGTCCCCGAACGCCCCGGCGGTGGCAGGGGCGGCGAACACCAGCAGGTTCTTCAGCCACTGGCGGGGGCGGCAGGCCCGCACCAGCGCGTGGCTCAGTTCCCCGGCCCGGAGGAGGAAATGCAGCGGTCCCGCGGTGGCACTCCGCCCGGACCCGTTCTCGGTCTCGTTGGCGGGGCTCGTGATCGGGGTCATGCGCGCCCCCTCCGTGTGTGCCCTGGTTCGTGTCCGTGTGTGCGGACGGACCGCCCGTGGGGGTGTCGGGCGGCCCGGCCGGGGTGGGTTTCGGGGTCGGGGGTGGATGGGGGAAGGTGCGGGGAAGGCGCTTCGCGTGCGCGGAGATCGGTCCGCGAACAGCGGGCGAAGGCCTCGGTGGTGGTTCTAGTTGTGGTGCTCGGGACGGCGACCGGTGACCAGCAGGACGACCGCGATACCGATGAGCCCGACACCCACGATCAGCGCTCCGATCGGCAGGGTGGTTTGCAGCAGCGGCAGGACCGCGCGAGCCTGCGCGGTGTTCTCGATGGCGGCGGCGCGGGTGGCGTCGTCGAACTTGAGTTCACCGCTGAGCAGGGTCAGGACCTCCTCGCCGTCAACGACGACGGCACGGTGGTGCTCCTCGCTGATGTTGATGGGAGAACCGCTGACCGGCTCGACCCAGTAGGTCCGGACGATCGAGAACATCTCGTCGCCGACCACGTCGCCCTCGCCCTCGAGTCCGGCGACCTCGCGCGGGAGCTCGCGCTCGTCGATCGCGGTCGGCTCGACGGTCTGGACGAACTTGTAGGCCTCGACGCCCTCGATCTCCTCGACGCCCTCGAACTCCATGGGGACGTTCTCCTGGACGGTGGTCTCGAAGAAGTCGTAGTCACGCTGTTCCGTGAAGAAGGGGAACTTCCAGCCCTGCCCGGTCTGGGTGACGGACTGGTCGTTGATCATGGCGTCGCAGCAGTCGACGAGCTCCCCGGTGACCCGGTCGTGTCCGGCCCGGCGGTTGGTGGAGCTGATGCCAAAGTCGGTGTCAGCGTCCTTGATCCAGGTGAACTGGTCCCACACCACCACGTCGTCGCTGCTGGAGGCCACGTCGGCCCGGATGGTCGAGTGCGCTTCCACGTCGGCGTCCTCGACGAGCTCGACGTCCTCGATGTTGAAGTAGGTGACCTCTCCGACGTTGACGGTGGGGTTGTAGTAGTCGAGCGGAGTCTTCATCAGGGAACTGGACACCCACGTACGCATCATGGGTGCCAGGGCGAGACAGAAGACCCCCAACGCGATGAGAACAACCGCAACGGTACGGCGCATGTGCCCTCCTGGGCGGATGAGAGTCAGATCTGGAACTAGGTTCAGTTCCGGGTAGAGTACTGCCCAGTAGTGAACGACGTCACCTGGGCGTGTCTGAATTTTTATAACACGTTCTAGTAGAACGCGTTTCGGTTCCCTCCTGTTCTGGAAGGCCCCATGGCGCCCACTCCCGCCGCGTCCGAGGACCCCGCCTCGGCCAGCACCCGAACACCCGTCGTCGACCCCACGCGCCTGCTTCCGCAGGTGAGCGGACGACACCACGCCCTCGACGGGATCCGCGCCCTGGCCTGCCTCATGGTCCTGGTGGTCCACGTGTCTACCGAGACCGGCGACGCCCTCGCCCCCGGACCGGTCGGCGCCCTGCTCAGCGCCTCCGCCCTGGCGGTACCGCTGTTCTTCGCACTATCGGGTGTGCTGCTGTACCGGCCCTGGGCGCGGGCCGCGCTGGACGGCACCCGGGGGCCGGACACCCGCGCCTACCTGTGGCGCCGCGTCATGCGCGTCTTCCCCGCCTACTGGGTCGTGGCCGTCGCCGCCCTGCTGCTGTACGCGGGCGAGCACCTGACCTCGGTCCGGCACTGGGCGGAGGTCCTCACCCTGACGTTCCCGTTCAACACCAGCCCGCACTGGGCCGGTCCGGGCCCCGAGGGCCTCGGGCAGATGTGGAGTCTGTCGGTCGAAGTCGCCTTCTACCTCACGCTCCCGCTGTTCGCGGTCTTCCTCAGCCTGTGGGCCAAGGGCGGGAAGACGGTGGACGCGCGCGGCCGGAGGATCATCGGCGGGCTGGTGGTGATCACGGCGCTGTCCTACCTGGCGCTGGTCCCCCAGTACTATCCGGAGCCCCGCGAACTCATGCACTCGTGGCTGCCGCGTTGCATGGGCATGTTCGCGGTCGGGATGGCGCTGGCCACCCTCTCCGAGTGGGCCTGGCGGGAGAGCGGCCCCGACGGCCCGGTCCGCCGGTTCTGCCGCACCATCGGCACCTCACCGGGACTGTGCTGGCTGGTCGCCGCCGCGTTCTACGTCCTGGAGGCCACGCCCGCCGCTGGCGGGCGGTTCTTCGAACCCGGCAACCTGTGGGTGTCCGTCATCGAGGCGACCACGAGCATCGGTTTCGCGTTCTTCGTCGTCGCCCCCGTTGCTCTGGCCCCGCCCGCCCCGGACGGCCCGCGCCGCCGCCTGCGCTCCGTCGACACCTGGACCGACGGCGCCTGGCTAGACGGGCTGATGCGGCACCCCGTGATGGTGTACTTCGCGCCGATCAGCTACGGCGTGTTCCTGTGGCAGTTCATCGTCCTGTACCTGTGGCGCGACTTCACCGGACAGGAGATCTTCACCGGATCGTTCTGGCTGGACGTCATCCCGGTGATCATCGGCAGCGTGCTGCTGGGCAAACTGACCTACCACCTGGTGGAGGAACCGAGCCGGAAGTGGTCGCGGAAGTTCTTCAGCACCAAGAAACGCTGAGGGCTGGGGGCGGCGGGAAGCGAGTGCTTCCCGCCGCCCCCGGCCCGGGGCTCAGCCTTCTTCGGCCGCTTCGCTGTCCTCGTCCTCCGGTTCCTCGGACTCGGCGCTCTCCTCGGCCTCTTCGTCCTCCTCCGCGACCTGGTCAGCCGGGAACAGGTGACCGAGCGAGGCCCAGGTGACACACGTCTTCTCGGCGTCGGTGAACAGGGTGAACTTGCTGTCCCTCTCACTGACCGGCACGTACCAGAACCCGCCGTCGGGAGCCGCGGGGAGCTCGGTCTCGATCTCCACCTCACCGACCACCAGCAGCAGGTTGGCGTCCTCCTCCGAGGTGTAGCCGATCGTCGCGACCTGCTCGATCCCGCCGACCTCCCACACGCTCCAGGACATCAGGCCGTCCCAGCTCTTCATGCAGTCCTCGTCCTCCGAGGGGCGGAAGGCGTTAGCCCAGGCGGTCGGCGCCGCCTCCACGAGATGTCCCTCCTCGTCGAAGACGTACGCGCTGTCGGACTCCTCCGGCGAGTACATCCGCGCGGCGACGTCGCGGTCGGCCAGCGGGGACAGGACGTAGGAGCTGAGTCTGCGGGGCCCGTTCCAGTCCAGGACAATGTCGTCGGGGACCGCCCGGCTGTACAGGCCCGCGCTCCTGGGCACGTCCTCCAGGGACTCCCGGACGTTGGCCAGGTACTCGCGCTGCCGATCCCCACTGAGGGTCTGGGCGTAGGTGTAGGTGGAGTAGGACGCCGAACCCGCGTAGACCAGCGTGACGGCGATCGCGACCACCCACACGCTCCGGGACGGCAGCAGGAGTTGCATCCGGCCGCGGCGGCGCTCCTCCCCCGCGTTGCCCACCCACTCACGTGCGCGCTCCTCCCGGGTCGCGAGGAAAGCCAGGGCCAGGACCAGGGCGAACACCACCGCAGCGTCGGCGACGTAGCGGGGGTCCGAACCGACCTCGCCGTAAACGCTGCCCCGGGCGATGATGGTGGGGACGACGTCCGCGAACACCAGGTAGCCGAACAGGATCGCCCAGGCCCGCCAGGCCGCGCGTCGCACCCGCAGGCTGGTGACCACGATCGCGACGAGTGCGATCCACGCGCCGATCAGCACGTATCCGAGGGGATCCACAAGACCGCCGGCCGGGGTGACCGGGCCCCACTGGAAGGGTCCGCCGAGGGCGACGGTGGGGAACACCTCGCCGATCATCCGCCGCACCAGCTGCCCGGCCACCTCGGACACCGGCACCGAGGCGCCCTCCCCGGTGGTGGAGGCGTTCTGCCTGGACAGGTAGAGGAAGAGATAGCCCGCACTAAACCCGACCAGCGCCAGCCAGAAGGCCCGGTGCCGCCAGAAGGCGTACCGCACCGCCGAGAGCAGCCCGCCCGGGTACAGGAAGGCGACCGCGACCGCGAGCAACAGCGGCGGCAGGAACACGGCCTTGACCGAGAACAGCATCCCGAACACGACCGCGCCCCCCGCCCACCAGGCGAAGAGAGAATTGTCAGTGCGCAGGTAGCGCACGGTCCACAACAGCGCCAGGACGATCGCCAACTGGAAGGGCACCGCGTTGAGCGCGGCCGACCACCAGCCCAGGACCGGGATGGTCAGCGGGGCCAGCGCGTACACCGTCAACGGCACGAGCAGGGCCCAGCGGCGGCCGAACAATTCCCATACCAACCGGAAGAAGGCCAGGATCGCGGCGCCCTGGAGAATGAGCATCGTGCCCGCGGCGGACATCCAGTGGTAGGGGCCGAAGGCCGTCTGGACGTACACCAGGAACAGGGCGCCGGGCATGAAGTGCCCCTTGTGCAGTTCCAGCAGGTACTCGGGGGAGAGGTCGCCCGCGTTCGCGGCGGCGAAGAAGAGGAAGTCGTCCTCAACGAAGTACGACTGGCTCAGCACGTAGACCTTGAGCAGGAGCGCGCCGAGCACGACCAGGAGCCCAACCTGGAAGATCCGGTCCCGCCACAGCCCGCGCATCGAAGCAAGGGAGGCCCCCAGCACGTCACCGTAGGTGGGGTCCTGGTCGTCCAGCTCTTCGACCGCCCGTCGTACGCTGGGAGCCGCCCCGCCGTCCGCGTCTCGCGCAGTGGGGGAATCAGGCGACATGGGTACTCTCCCCGCCGTAGGTTGGCCAACCCGGAAAATGGGTGCCAGAATACAACACGTTCCACTTTATTCCTCGACCGTTGCCGCAGGTCCTGATGGCCAGCGCACCCAGAACAGGAACAAGCTCCAGTCAGAGCTGTTCGGAGTGGTGAGCAACGGGTGGTCACAAGCATTGTGGGGGTGATGTCGGTGGGGCTCGAACAAGTCCGCCGCGACTGGACCCGACTGGGTTCCACCGAGCCGCTGTGGGCGGTCTGCGTGGATCCGGCCAAGCGTGACGGCGGGTGGGACGACGACGAGTTCCTGGCTTCCGGCCGCTCGGACATCGCCCCGGCCATCGCCCGCCTGGACGAGCTCGGCCTCGCGCCCCGGCGCGGCCGCGTCCTGGACTTCGGCTGCGGCGCCGGGCGGCTCTCCAACGCCCTGGCCGCACACTTCGACCGGGTGGTGGGCGTGGACATCTCCGCGCCCATGCTGGAGGAGGCACGCCGCCTGGACCGCTCCGAGGGGCGGATCGACTTCGTCCTGAACGAGCGCCCGGACCTGTCGATGTTCGACACCGACTCCTTCGACCTGGTCTACACCGACCTCGTCCTCCAGCACCTGCCCACCAACCTCGCCGAGGGCTACCTGCGTGAGTTCGCCCGCGTCGTGCGACCCGGCGGCGCCCTGGTGGTCGGCGTGCCCGAGTCCGAGCGGCGGACCTTCAAGGGTCTGGTGTTCAAGTACGCGCCCTGGCCCCTGGTCGCCCTCGCCCAGCGGGTGATCCTGCGCTACCCGGCACCGATGCGGATGCACACCCTGCGCACCGAGCGCGTCGCCGAGCTCCTCCCCGAGGCCCGGATCACCGCCTCCGACGAGTACTGGGGCGGCGACCACTGGCGGCACCTGCGGCACTACATCGAGGTGCGGGCATGACCTCTGCCGAGACCCGACCAGACGGGACCGTGCCGTTCCGGGCGACCCTCGCCCGCTCCGTGGGGCTGTTCTCGGCCTTCCGCAAGGAACAGACCGACCCGGCGTTCTTCTACGGCGAGCTGGCCCGCGACACCGTCGACCAGCTGCGCTCCTACACGCCCCTGGACGGAAAACTGGTCGTGGACGTGGGCGGCGGTCCGGGCTACTTCGCCGACGCCCTGCGCGCCTCTGGAGCCCGCTGCCTCTGCGTGGACTCGGACGCGCACGAGATGACCCTGCACGGCCGCGAGGCCGACGCCAACGCCGTCCAGGGCAGCGCCCTCGACCTCCCCCTGCGCACCGGGACCGTGGACGTGTGCTTCTCCTCCAATGTCCTGGAGCACGTGCCCGACCGGACCCGCATGGCCGACGAGATGGTCCGGGTGACCCGCCAGGGCGGGCTCGTCTACCTCTCCTACACCCTCTGGCTCTCCCCGTGGGGCGGCCACGAGACCTCTCCCTGGCACTACCTGGGCGGTACCTACGCAGCCGAGCGGTTCACCCGCAAGAACGGGCGCCGACCCAAGAACGACTTCGGCCGCACCATGTACGCCGCCCACGCCAAGGAAATGATCCGCTGGGTCCGCGCACAGACCGACGTCGACGTCGTCGACCTGCGGCCCCGCTACCTGCCCACCTGGATGAAGCCCATCGTCCACGTGCCCCTGCTGCGCGAGATCGTCACCTGGAACCTCCTGATCGTCCTCCGCAAACGCTGACCGACCATGTCTGCGTCAAGCACTCACCCCCAGGTGCCCGCCGACGCCGGACGGGCCACCCACCTCCACCTGGTCCGGATCCCGGGCTCCGCCGCGCACCCGAATCCGCCCCACCCCGTTCCCGGCAAGGTCGTCGTCTCCTGGGAAGGTGACACCCTGCGCAGAGCTCTGTCTCTTCTGCGCGGCTTTCCGCCGGGCCAGGCCCGGCGGTGCTTCCTTCCCCGCTACGCCCTCCGGGCCCTGGCCAACGAACGGGCACTGTTCGAGGTGGTCCTCTGCTACCGCTGCCAGCGGCTCCTGATCAGGGACGGCGACAGCACCACCGGTTTCGACTTCGACAGCGAGCACCCCGCCGCCGTGGAACTGCGCGCGATGATGCTGAAGGCCGACTCGGGCAGCAAAGCCGAAAGCTGAGCACTGCCCACCTGCGGTGGCCAACTCACGAATCCGTGTGCCCACCACCCCCTTTCGTTCTACGGTTGCCGCATGGCCGCATCTGAGTACGTCCCCACCCCCACCGAAGTGATCGCGGCGTGGATCCCCCACGACGCCCGCTGGGAACAACAGGCCCGGGCAGCGGCCCGCCTCGGCATCACTCCCCTCCGCCAGTACGTGACCGGCCTCATCGCCGACTACCACGACGGCGACCAAGAGCTGACCGACGAGTTCGACCGCCAGTCCATCGACGCCGTCGTACAGGACCTCAACGAGGGAGCCGGGATGCGCTTCGTCCGCTGGGACACGGTCCACGAAGCGATGCTCGTCCCCGACCGCTCCGGCCTCTGGTAGCCGCCTCTGGTACCCCCGGGCCAGGCCTCCGGACCCGTCACCGCGCGGTGCGCGACCCTACGGACGTCGCCTTCATCTGGGACACTCAGACACCGTGAACCGTGACTTCCCCTCCTGGCTTGTGCCCCTCTCCCGCTCGTTGTGGTGGGCGCTCCGTGTCCTGGCCGTGCTCGCCCTGGGGCTGCTGCTCTGGTGGCACGTGTATCCCGGCATCGCCGTGGGACTCCCGGCCCTGTTCGCCGTGGCGCTGCACCTGCTGCGCGGCCCGGGGGACCCGCCGAAGCGCAGGCTGCACCCGCACGCCGCCCTGGTGGTGGTCGGCGACCTGCTCACCGTCGCGGTCCTGTTCGGCTCGGCCCTGCTCCTGCTCCGGGGGCAGTCCCGGCTGACCCTCGTGGTGCTGGTGATCGTCCTGCTCTGCGCGGTGTCCCTGCGTTGGGGTCTACCTGCCGGCCCGGGTGGAGAGGGCAGCGCGGAGAACGCCCGGGAACCGGGCCCCCGGGTAACGCGCTCCCCCGTCGTGGTCCTTTCGGTCTGCCTTCTCGTACTGGTGGTGACCACGACCGCGCTCTCCGCCCTGGACACCCGACCGCTTCGGGAGACCGTGGCCTGTTCCTGGCTGCGCACCGACCAGGGTGCCGCTGACTGGTGGGAGGGAAACCCTTCGCCCCCGGTCCCGCACGACTTCCCCCTCGACCCGGGGTCGGACCAGTGGGCCCTGGCCCCGGAGGTCGAGCCGTACCACGAGAACTCGGTCAGCCGGGAGGCCCGTCTGGTCGGGGGCTCCGAGAAGGTCCTCACCCTCGCCACCCACCGGGGGGTCCTCGCCCTGGACACCCGGGACGGCGACCCGCTCTGGCACCTGGACACCGACTACCTGCGCAAATCCACCGTCCCCGGGGACAGGAACGCCTACTCCTCCGAACGGGTCCACCATGCGGGATCGACCGTCCTCGTCGAGTACGGGGCCGGGTCCTCGCAGGGCCCGCGGTTCGTGGCCGCCTTCGACGAACTCACCGGTGAGCGCCTGTGGTGCGATTCCGGCTCCCGCTCCCCGGTCACCTCGACGTACGCCCCCGACCGCTACGCGGCCCTCACCTCCCGGGGAGAGACCGCCCTGTTCGACAGCGCGGACGGCTCTGTCGTCGCAGTGCTGTCCGAGGGTGCCTGGGACTCCTGGCCCCTGCTGGACGACGAGCAGCGGTCCGCGGTCAGCAGACGGAACCGGGGGGACGCCGAGGCGGGTTTCGAGTTCACCGAGGACCGCTTCCTGATCTGGAACGGGACCCGGTTGAGCGCCTACGACCTCGGGAGCGGACGCGAACTGTTCACCGTGGCGGACGAGGTCCCGGAACCGACCCATGAGGTGACGACCCCCGCCCGGAGGGAGCCCGCTGTCCGTCCCCGGAGGATCGACGGGGTGGTCACCGCCGACGGAATCACGGTGGTCTCCTTCCAGGGCGATCACATCGGGCGTCCGGCCTCGGCCCGCCAGGACCGGGAGTACGACGCGGAGGGCTACCTCACCGCCTACGACAGCACCGGCCAGCAGCTGTGGAGCTCCTCCGGCGACGGCGTGGTCGAGGAGGGCGGGCCGCTGTACGGATCCTCCCTGAACAGCTGTCCCCAAGGCGGTGGCAAGGTCTTCGACGGGCACTTCCTGGCCCTCGGCAAGAACCGGAACGCCCAGGCCGTCCACGCGGTGGACCTGCGGGCCGGCACCGTGCTCTGGAGCCACCGCGGCGACAACGACCATGTGTCCTGTTCTTTCGGTAGCGGCGCCATCGTCCTCGGCCATCACTTGCGTACGTCGGTGACGGCCATCAGCACCTCCGGGGTGATCATCGACCCCGAGGCCGAGCCCGCAACGCTGGTGCCCCTGCCTGGAGGCCTGGTCCTGGTGACGGGGGCCTGGTACAGCCAGGAACTGACCCTGACCTACGTCCCCATCTCCGCCCCTGAGGCCGCCTGATCCCCGGGGCCGGCTTTCCGTCGGGCCCGCCCGCTAGCCTCCCTCTTCCGGTCGGGGCCGGGGGACCACGCCTCCCTCTCTGCGGTCCAGCAGGGAGAGGGCACGGCGTGGCGATCTGGCGTGTCTGCGCATTCCGGCGAACGGGCACTCGTCCCGTTCCAGGCCGATGCCGAAGTCCTGGGAGGAGGTGAGCTGGTCCAGTTCCTCCCAGGTCACCGGGGTGGCCACTGGGGCGCCGGGTTTGGCTCGGACCGAGTAGGGCGCGACAGCGAGTTGGGCAGGGCCGTTGCGCAGGTAGTCCACGAACATTCGGCCGTGGCGGGCGGCCTTGCGCACGCGGGTGGTCCACTCGTCGGGGGCGCGGGCGGCCACCCGGTCGGCGACGGCCTTGGCGAGCCTTCGCACGTCCTGGTCGTCCACCTCCGGTCGGAGCGGCGAGTGGATGTGCAGGCCGCGGGAGCCGGTGGTCATCACGTACGCGGCCAGGCCGAGCTCGCCCAGGACCTCGCGTACGTTCCAGGCAGCGTCACGGCAGGAGTCGAAGGAGTCCTCCCCCGAGTCCACCGGGTCCAGGTCCAGCACCATCCGGTCCGGCAGCCCCAGGCGCGGGGTGCGCGAGGACCAGGTGTGCAGGGTGATGGCGTCCTGATCAGCGCACCACACCAAGGCGGCCGCCTCCTGGCACTCCATCATCCGTCCCGAGGAGGTCCACACCGTGCGGATCCACTTGGGGTGCGACGGGTGCTGGACCAGGAACCCCGGGGAGCCGATGCCCTCCACGTAACGCTCCAGCGCCACCGGACGCCCCCGGACCAGCGGCAGCATCAGAGGCGCGATCCTCGCGTAGTAGTCGGCCAGATCGGCCTTGGTCGCCCCACCGGGCCCAAAGAGGGACTTGTCGGCGTGTCTGACCTCCACCTTGCGCCGCCCCGCCCGCACCGTCGTCCGCATCAACCGAACCTCCTCCGGTCTGGGTCTTCGTGCGCCGGATCTACCCGGACGCACCCCCCGAAAACCACACCGAACCTTTCATATAGGGCAAACCACCTGCCCTGATGCCCCACGGGCTGTCCCCGGGCACCCACCCGCACGCCCTACGCGTAGCCCCTGGAATCCTTCGCGGTCACCGACGTGGAGCGGGAGAGCGAACTCCTCGTCGACCTGGTGGCCCCGCTCCAGATCAGCGACGACGAGCACACCGAAAAGCCAACGCCCGACCGGAGTCTCCTCCGGTCGGGCGTTGGCTTGGAACTCGCGAAGCGCTCGTAACTACTTGCGCTTGTTGATCTCCTCGGTCAGCTGCGGGGCGACCGTGTGCAGGTCACCCACGACACCGAAGTCGGCGAGCTCGAAGATCGGCGCCTCGGGGTCCTTGTTGACCGCGACGATGTTCTTCGAGGTCTGCATACCCGCCCGGTGCTGGATCGCGCCGGAGATGCCCAGGGCGATGTACAGGTTCGGGCTGACCGTCTTACCGGTCTGACCGACCTGGAACTGGTTCGGGTACCAGCCGGAGTCGACGACGGCGCGCGAGGCACCGACGGCGGCACCGAGGGAGTCGGCCAGGTTCTCGACGACGGCGAAGTCGTCGGAGCCCACGCCGCGACCACCGGAGACCACGATGGCGGCCTCGGTGAGCTCGGGGCGCTCGCCCTTCTCCTGGACGACGCGCTCGACGACCTTGGCGGTCTTGGCGGCGTCGGAGATCTCGACCGAAACGGCCTCCTCGGCGGCGGCGCCGGCGGCGGCCTCCGGGACGACGGAGTTCGGGCGGACCGCGATGACCGGCACACCGGTGCGCACGCGGGCGTGGGTGACGGTGGCGCCACCGAAGATGCTGTGCTCGGTGACGAGCTCGGCGTTGACGTCGACGACGTCGGTGAGCACACCGGAACCCAGCTTCACGGCGGTGCGGCCGGCGATCTCCTTGTTCTCGGCGGTGGCCGAGACGAGGATGGCGGCGGCGCCCTTCTCCTGGGCGAGCTTGGTGAGCAGCTCGGCCTTGGGGGCGACGACGTAGTCGTTCACCTCCGCCGGAGCCACGTAGACCTTCTCGGCGCCGAACTCGGCCAGTGCGGCCTTGCCCGACTCCACACCTTCGCCGACCCACACCGCGGCGGGCTCGCCGATGCGGCGCGCAGCGGTCAGCAGCTCGGTGGTGACCTTCTTGACCTGTCCGTCGACGTGGTCGACGAGGACGAGGACCTCAGCCATAATCCTTGAACCTTCCTGAGTCTCTCGCCTGACCTACACGAACTTCTTCTCGGCGAGGAAGTCGGCGGCCTTGGTACCGCCGTCGCCCTCGTCCTTGACGATCGTGCCCGCGGCGCGCGGCGGCGCGGCGGCGAAGTCGACGGTCTCGGTGGTGGCGTTGGCCAGACCGACCTTGCCGGTGTCGATGCCCGCGTCAGCGGCGGACTTCTTGTCGACCGGCTTCTTCTTCGCCTGCATGATCAGCTTGAAGGACGGGTAGCGGGGCTCGTTGATCTTCTCCACGACGGAGACGACCGCCGGGAGCTGAGCCTCAACCACGTCGTAGCCGTAGTCGGTCTGACGCTGGATCTTGATGGCGCTGCCGTCGACGTCGACCTTGCCGGCCAGCGTGAGCTGGGGCAGGCCGAGGTACTCGGCGAGCGCGGCACCGAGGACACCGGTGCGGGCGTCGGTGGACTCCGAGCCGAGGACGACCAGGTCGAACTCGAGCGTACCCAGGGCCTGCGCGAGCGCGTAGGCGGACTGGACCGCGTCGGAGCCGTGCAGCGCGTCGTCGTTGACGAAGACGGCCTTGTCGGCACCCATGGACAAGGCCTTGCGGATCGAGTCCGTGGCCTGGTCCGGGCCCATCGTCAGGATGGTGACCTCGCCGCCGTGCTTCTCCTTGAGAAGGAGCGCCTCTTCGATGGCGTACTCGCAGAGCTCGTTGATGACGCCGTCGGACGCTGCGCGGTCCAGCGTCTTGTCATCGGCGTTGAGCTTCCGTTCGGTCGCCGTGTCCGGGACCTGCTTGACCAAAACGACAATATTCATGGCCGGTGGCCGACCTCCCTGCACTCCCATAGCCGCCGTCAGGCGGGTGGGCGCTGGCGCGCCCCGTTACTGCCAACAATGCCGAATGCCGTTCGGCCATCCGACGGCGGGTCCGGTGTACACGTCTACAGCCGCCCCGCTCATGTGCTAATAACACTTATGTTACTCGCAAGTAGCTTGAAGGCCAACCCGCGCCCCCACATTCAACTTAGGAAACCCTAACCAAAACGTGCTCGGCGGCCGTCGCCGGGCCGCCGCTACGGCGACAACCAGGCACTACCGGCCGTCGACCGGCCGGGGCGCGGTGCCCCCGCCTCCCACTTTAGTGACAGGACACACGCCGTTCGCTGGCGCACCGCCCCCAAACGCCGAACGCTCCCCCTCCCAGCGGGAGAAGGAGCGTCCGCGCAGCTCGCACCCGGTGGCCGAGTCCCTGCCTAGTTGTTGAGCCAGTCCGACGGACCGCCGGGCCCGCCCGTGGACCAGATCGGCGCCGAGGTGAGGCCGGTCGACAGGATCAGCATCATGAACAGGATGATGGCGATCACCACACCCGCGTACACGTACAGGTTGCTGAACTTGATCCGCTCCACCATCCAGACCGCCTGGTGACGAGCCTCACGCCCGCTGGGCATGATGTAGCTCAGCAGGATCATCACGAACACCGCGAAGGCAGCCGTGTAGTTGGCGCCCTCCCCCGGCGCGTCCACGATCGTCGCGTAGACCATCCCGATGAGGATGCCGCCCAGCAGGTAGATCAGTCCGAACCCGACCGTGCGCAGCACCATCCGCCCGAAGGCCCAGGGGAAGCTGAGCACCACCACCATGTTGTCGGAGCTCTTCGGGCCCCGTGTCTGAAGGCGTCGCGCGTGCTCGGACTTGACCACGTCCAGCGCGCTCAGACCGGCGATGACGACGATGCCGAGGAAGATACCGATCCACGGGAACCACAGGGCCACACCGGCCAGGGCGAGCATGATCGGGATGAGCACCAGCGGGTGCATCCGCCAGTACTCGTCGTAGTACTCGTCGTCCTCGTACTCGTCGTACTCGTCGCCGTGTCCGTCGCCGCGGAAGTAGTCGCCGAACTTGTCGGTGCTACCGCGCCTGAAGCGTCCGAGCAGGCCGCCGCGCTCCTGGTAGTCGTCCTCGTCGAACTCCTGCGTGTTGTTCGACCGGTTGTCCTGGCCGACCGGGGTCAGGATGTCCTGGAAGGCGTTCGGGTCCAGCGGGGAGTTGAAGAACTGGGTGTGCGCGGGGCCCTCCGGCTCGCCCTGGTCGCGCTGGTGGCGGCCGGTCTCGGCGGGTCCCATCATCATGGTCCCGGCCGGGTCCTGCCGGGCCAGGTCGCCCGGGTTGATCCGCTGGGTCCCCTGCACGTCGTCCTGGACGGGCTGGATCCGCTGAGTGCCCTGGGGGTCGTCGAGGTCGCTCGAGGAGCCGGGGGTGATCCGCTCGGTCCCGGCCATGTTGGACAGGTCGTCGGTGGCCTCGTCATCGTGGCCCCAACCGGTGGCGCGCCCGCCGCTCAGGTCATCGGTGGCCTCGTCGTCCTGACCCCAGCCGGTGGCCCGGCCACCGCCAGTGACGTTCACGCCGCCCGGGGCCCGGCCGTATCCGGTGGAACGCGCTCCGCTGAGGTCGTCCGTGGCGTCCTCATCGGCGGAGCCCCAACCGGTCGCTCGCCCGCCGCTCAGGTCGTCAGTGGCCTCGTCGTCCTGACCCCAGCCCGAACCCGTGCCGGTGGGCCGTCCGCCGCTCAGATCGTTCGTCGCCTCGTCGTCAGCCGAACCCCAGCCCGAACCCGTGCCGCTGGGCCGTCCGCCGCTCAGATCGTTCGTCGCCTCGTCGTCGACCGCACCCCAGCCACCGGACTGGGCGTGGCTGGTGTGCCCCCCGGACTGGGCGTGACTGGTTTGGGGAGCCGAAGGGCTGCCCCAGGCGCTCGAAGTGTTGGGGACGCCGCCACGCGTGTGCGCGGGACCCCAGCCTTCGGAGGCCCGGCCCGCGAGGTAGCCCCCCGCACCGCCGAGCACGGCGCCCGCGGAACCCGCCGCGGCGGCTCCTCCCCGGCCCGAGCCGCCGTGGCCGCCCGAGGCGGCGGGGCTCTGCGTCGGAGTGGGGGCCTGCATGGTGTGCTTGCCGGTCTCCCCGGTGGACGGCGGCGTGCCGGGTGTCTCGGTCCAGGGCAGGTCGAGGTTGAGGCGTCCGGTCTCGACCATCAGCTCCGCGGCGGTCGGACGGGCCGACATGTCCCGGGAGACAGCGCGGTTGACGAGCGGGCGCAGGGCCTCGTGCATCCCGTCCATGTCGATCTCGCCGTTGAGGATCCGGAAGAAGATGACCTCGAACGAACCCGCCCCGTAGGGCGGGCGCCCGGTCGAGGCGAAGGCGACGGTGCCGCCCCAGGCGTGCACGTCGGTGGCCGGGCCCAGGTCCGTGCCCTCGATGACCTCCGGGGACAGGTAGCTGGGCGTGCCGACGAACGTGCCGGTCTGGGTCAGCTTGGCGCCGTCCACGGCGTGCGCGATGCCGAAGTCGATGACGATCGGCTCGCCGTTGGAGATGATCACGTTGCCGGGCTTGAGGTCGCGGTGGATCACCTCTACCGCGTGGATGTCCTTGATCGCCCGGGCCATACCGGTGACGAAGCGGGTCAGAGCGCGGCCGCGCAGGGGTCCGTGGTCGGTGACGGTGGCGTCCAGGGTGGGCCCGGGGATGTACTCGGTGACCACCCAGGGCAGCTCGGCCTGGGTGTCCGCGTCGATGACCTCGGCCACGTTGGGGCTCTGCACACGGCGCATCGTCTCGACCTCGCGGGCGAGCCGGGCGCGTGCGATGTGGTCTCCGGCGACCTCGGGCTTGAGGACCTTCACCGCGACGAACTGTTCGGTCCGGGGGTCCTCGGCCTGGTACACCACGCCCATCCCACCGGCACCGATGCGACGACGGATCACGTAGTGGCCGATGCGCTCCGGCAGCTCTTCACCCGTGGGGAAACCTGCCGACATTGCCATCGAGAACTCATCCCCTCAAAAGACCACATACCACCACGTCCAGCTTATCGGCCGGGGGATGGGTCAACATTGGCTTGTGTGGCCCCTCCGAGGGGCCCGTGTGGTCTGTTCGGTCCCGCCGGAGAGAGTGGGCGCGACGCACGCCACCGGGGGCTCCGAGCGGACCGTCCGTTCTCGGACGACCAGTGTCGAGTATGACGGAAAAACCGCGCGAGCGGTTCCCCGCTCCTCGTCCTGGTTGGCCGGTTCCGGACGTCTTCCCAGTGTCCCGTATCACCACTTAACGCGACAAAAAGTCAAAGCGATGACAAAGGACAGCAAACCGCAACGGAAGAACGAGGCGGGGCGCCGGGGCGAACGCCCCGACACTACCCGCCTCGAACTGTGTGAACGGCCGTCACGAACCCCCTCGAGGACGCTGTGGGCCGACCGGCCTCAGCGGCCGTTGAAGGTGGCCTTGCCCGGTCCCTGCTCCACGAAGCTGCGCATCCCGGTCTTCTGGTCTTCGGTCGAGAACAGCCCGGAGAAGTGCAGGCGCTCAATCTCCAGACCTGTGTCCAGGTCGGTCTCCAGCCCGCGGTCGATGGCCTCCTTCGCGGCGGCCAGCGCCACGGCCGGGCCGTCGACGTACTTGGCGACCAGGGCGACGGCGGCCGAGTAGACCTCCTCGTCGGCCACGACCTCGTCCACGAGGCCGATCTCCCTGGCCTCGTCCGAACGCACGTGCCGGCCGCTGAACACCAGGTCCTTGGCCTTGGCCGGGCCCACCAGGCGCGGCAGGCGCTGGGTGCCGCCCGCACCCGGGATGACGCCCAGCTGAATCTCCGGCTGGCCGAGCTTGGCCTTGGTGCCCGCGACCCGAAAGTCCGCGCACAGCGCCAGCTCGCAGCCGCCGCCCAGCGCGTAGCCGCTGATCGCCGCGACCACCGGCTTGGGGATGCGGGCGACCGCCGTCAGGGCGTTCTGCAGCGCCCGCGAGTACTCCAGCATCTGCGCGTGGGTAAGGTCGGCCATCTCCTTGATGTCGGCCCCGGCCACGAACGCCCGCTCACCGCCGTAGAGCACCACCGCGCGCACGGCAGGGTCGGCGGAGGCGGCCGCGGCCGCCTCCGCGATCTCCTGGGTGACCTGGCCGTTCAGCGCGTTCAGCGCCTTGGGCCGGTCGATCCGGATGACGGCCACACCGGGGTTCTCCGGGTCGGCCTCGACGCGCACGAACTCGCCCACGTTGCACACCTTCTTCACTTCGACGTCAGTGTCAGTTGCTTACCTAATCACCCGGGTCAGCCGAACAGCAGCACCAGGGTCCCCAGCCGCGCGGACAGCGCGTAGGCGCCGACCAGCAGCAGGGCAGTGCCCACGAGCAGCAGGGTGTCGGCCCTGCGCCAGTGGCTGTACCGGGCGTGGGTACGCTTCCCGGTGCCGAAGGCGCGCGCGTCCATCGCCGTGGCCAGCAGGGTTCCGGTGCGGATGGAGCGCACCAGCAGCGCGAACAGCCGCCCGAAGAATAGCGAGACGATCCGGAACGGGTTGCGTCCGGCCTCCAGCCCGCGGGCCCGACGGGCGAGCGTGATGGTCCGCCACTGGTCGGCGAGCAGCGGGATCAGCCGCAGCGCCGCGAGGACGCCCATGGCGGGGCGTTCGGGCACCTTGAGCCGCTGCACGAGCCCGTCGGACATCTCCGTGGGGTCGCTGCTGACCGCCGCGAGCAGCCCGGGCAGGGCGATGGCCAGCAGGCGCACCGCGGCGCCCACCGCACCCTCCAGACCGTGCTCGCCGTACAGGTAGTTGACCGCTCCGCTGCTGAGCCCCATCAGCAGGAAGGGCCCGCCCAGCACGAGCAGGGTGCGCCGGTCCACGCCGCTGAACGGCACGGTCAACAGCACCACGAAGAGCACCACGCCGCCGGTGACGGCGTCCACCGCCGGGATCAGCCCGATCCCGATCGCCAGCGCGGCCAGCAGCTTGGCCGCCGGGTTCAGACCGGTCAGCCAGTAGCGGGCTCCCCCGTCCTCGGGCACGTCCAGGGTGAGCGTGTCCCCGCTCGTCCCGCGAGTGTCATGTGCCGCTCTCACGCCTTCCCCTCTCGTACCGCGTCGGAAGCGGCCTGCTTGCCCGAACCCTGACCGGACTGGACCGCCCGCCCGTCCGCCACCCGCACGCGTACGTCCGTCAGATGGCGCAGGAGCAGTTGGTCGTGGGTGGCCATGACCACGGCCCGGCCCTCGGCCCGCAGCGCGCCCAGCAGCTCCACCAGCTCCGTCCAGGTGCGGGTGTCCTGGCCGAAGGTCGGCTCGTCCAGGACCAGCATGTCCGGGGCGTGCGAGGGGCCCGAACTCAGCGCGGTGGCCACGGACAGACGCCGCTTCTCCCCGCCGGAGAGCGTGTACGGGTGCACGTCGGCCAGGCGGGTCAGCCGCAGCCGCTCCATCAGCTCGCCCACCCAGGCCTCGGTCGCGTGCTCGCCCATCCCCGCGCGCAACGGCGCGAAGCGGAGTTCGTCGCGGACGGTGGGGGTGACGAACTGGTCCTCCGCGTGTTGGAAGACCGTGCCCACGTGCCGGGCCAGGCGGCGGGCGGGCCAGCGCACGAGCGGGCGCCGGTCCGCCTCGGCCAGCGGTCCGCGCGGCAGCACCCGGCCCCGGTACGGCTTGCTCAGCCCGGCCAGCATGGTGAGCAGTGTGGACTTGCCCGCGCCGTTGGGACCGGTCAGGGCGGTGGCCGTCCCGGCGGCCGGCGCCACGTTCACGTCCTCGAGGACCACCCTGCGGGGCGCGGCCCGCACGCCCACCTGGAAGGGGGTACGCGCGGTGACGTCCACGGTCTCCACCAAGGGCGCCCCGCCGGGGGCGGGTCGGAGCCCGGGGTCGGGTTCGTTCCCGGGGATCCACACGCCCTGGTCGGCCAACGAACGGCCGTGCTCCGCGAACACCGCTCCCGGGGTGCCGTCGGCGATCACGCCGCCACCGGGCTCGACCACCACGACCCGGTCCACCAGCTCCACGACCTCGGCGACCCGGTGCTCGACCAGCACCAGCGTCGCCTCGGTCTCGGCGAGCAGCCGGGCGAGCAGCGCGCGGACCAGCTCGGCCCCGGCCGGGTCGAGGTTGGCGGTGGGCTCGTCCAGCAGCAGCAGGCGTGGCCGCATGGCCAGCGCCCCCGCGATGACCAGGCGCTGCTTCTCGCCGCCGGACAGGGCTCCGGTGGAGTGCCGGAGCCCGTAGGGGAAACCGACCTCGTCCAGGGACGCCTCGACCCGCGGCCAGATCAGCTCCGGGTCCACACCCAGGTTCTCCAGGCCGAAGGCGACGTCGTCCCCGGCCCGGGCCATCACGAGCTGGGTCTCGGGGTCCTGGCTGACCAGCCCGACCCCGCCCCGGCTCCGGTTCGCGGGCTCACCGTCCACTAGCAGCGAGCCCTCGTGATCGCCGCTGATGGCGGCGTCCTCACCGGTGAGCCCGGCCAGGGAGTGCAGCAGGGTGGACTTGCCCGCGCCCGAGGCGCCGAGCAGCAGCACCCGCTCCCCGGGTTCGATGGTCAGGTCCACCCCGCGCAGAGCGTGGGTGTCGCGGCCGGAGTGCTTCCAACCCCAGCCGGACAGCTCCACCCGCACTCCGCTCCCCGGGCTCGCGCTGCTCCCGCCGCGTGCGTTCGGTGCGGCCACGTGTCAGCCCTTGGCCGACGGGAAGGGGGCCAGTGCGCCGGACTTGGCCAGCGCGGTGGTGAGCAGGCGCGCGCCCACACCGGCGATGAGCGCGGCGCTGATCACCACGATCACCCCGTAGGTCAGCTGGTAGTGCAGCGGCCAGGTGACGTTGTAGACGATGTTGTCGCGCAGGGCCGGGGACAGACCGGCGACAGCGGCCGCGAGCACGGCCACGCCCATGTTCCAGCGCTTGTAGGCGAAGGCGAGGAAGACCAGCTCGGGCAGGATGCCCTGAAGGGCACCGTCCAGGATGACCTGCATGCCCCACTGGGTGCCCAGGACCGCGGAGACCGAGGCGGCCGCGATCGAGGTGAGCAGGGCGGCCCCGGGCTTGCGGATGATGAGGCCGCCGAGCACGCCCGAGATCAGCCACATGCCGTAGACGACGGCCTGCCCGGGCGGGAAGGCGACGAACAGCGGTGTGGTGACCGACCAGACGATGTTCCACAGCCAGAAGACGACGCCCACGGCGACGCCGATCACGGCGGCCACGACGATGTCTACGGTGCGCCAGCTCCGCAGTCCGGCCTGGACGCCCTGGACGAACCCGATCCGCTCGGTGCCGGTCTGTTCGGGGTCGGTCTCGCGACCGCTTTCGGTACTCATGCTGGTCAAGTCCCTTCGTCGGAGGTGACGAGGGCCCATGTGGCCAAGAGCGCCACCTGTGCGCACGGGGACGCGCGCACGATGACGGTTTCCTACGACTTCCTTCGCTGGCATGACCCAGATCAGGTGTGTAAGGGTCTGCGGCCGGGTGCCGCACTCTCAGCGCTCACGCGCTCCCCTGTCGGAATCACTCCATTATGAGGCAACAAGGAGGGCTGTGGGATGTTTTCAACCCACAGCCCTCCTTGTTCTTACTTGGAGGTTCCGCCCAGTGACGTGCGCGCGGGCGGCAGCGGGTCAGCAGCTCAGGTTCGATCCCGTGGTGGTGCCGAGGATCTGGGTGAACTGCGTGAACGTGTTGATGCGGCTCTGGACCTGACCGGGATTGCCGCCGTTGCACTCGATCGAGCCGTTGATGGAGCGGATCGTCTCGCCGAAGCCGTGGCCGTCGACGATGGCGGTGTGCCCCGACATCGTCCCGGCGCCGGACTGGGTGTTCCAGAACCAGAGACCGGTCCGCCAGGCGATGGCCGAGTCCTGCTCGACCAGGTAGGGGTTGTTCAGCAGGTCGACGCCGAGGGCGTCACCGGCGGCCTTGTAGTTGTAGTTCCAGCTCAGCTGGATCGGGCCCTTGCCGTAGTAGGCGTCCTGGCCGGCCGGACAGCCGAAGGGCTGGCTCCAGTCGCAGTAGTGCGGGTAGTTGTCCTCGTTGATCTCCCTGATGTACACCAGCCCGCCGGTCTCGTGGCTGACGTTGGCCAGGAACGCGGCGGCCTCACGCCGCTGCACCTCGACGCTGCCGGTATTGGTGAAGCCCGGGTAGGAGCTCAGGGCGTCGACGAGTCCGCTGTACGTGTAGAAGGGGTTCCGGTGCGGGAACATCTGGTTGAACTGGGCCTCGCTGACGAGGAAGTCGCTCGGCCCCGGCTGCTCGCCGCCTCCGTCGGTGCCGCAGGGGCCCTGGTCGGCCCAGACGTCCGAGGCGCCGGGGCGCTCGTTCCGCGTCCACCACTGGGCGGTGTAGTTGCGGCCCTCGTAAGAGGCCTGGCCGCCGCCGGTGTAGACGGTGTCAGGGTTCCAGGCGCCAGCGCAGGAAGCGGCCTGCGCGACGGCCGTGGGCAGGGCGACGAGCACAGCGGCGATCGCGCCGATCGCGGTCAGCTGGCTCAGGAGACGTCGGATCACGGGAACACACTCCTAGGGCGCGGCGTCGCGCTCGATCGCGCGCCGCGAGGGGGTGACGTCACCCAAGCAAGAGTGGTCTAGACCTGTCAAGATCCCCAGACACGGTTTACTGAAAACGGTTACGGGGCGACCCGGGCTCCAGGGGTCGCCCCTCCCCCGCTTGCAGGGAACAGCGCCTATGCGTCGGAGTCGGAGTCGTCCTCCTTCTCCTTGGGCGGTGCGGCGTTCGGGTTACCGAAGGAGCTCGGCGAACCGGCGAAGCTCTCGGCCTCCAGCCCCGCGGTGGCTCCGCGCATGGTCTCCTGCCAGATCGGGCCGGGCAGGGTGCCGCCGTAGACGATGCCGTAGTAGCGGCCGCCGATCGTCACGCCCTGCAGCGGGTTCTGCTCACCGCCGCGCACGTCGCCCACCACCACGGCCGAGGCCAGGTTGGGCGTGTACCCGGCGAACCAGGCGTAGGCGGCGCTGTCGGTGGTACCGGTCTTGCCCGCGGCCGGACGGCCCAGCCCCAGACCGTTGGCGGTACCGCCATTGAAGGTCTGCTGCAGCAGGTGGTTGACCCCGTCCGCGGCCTCCTGCTTGACGGTTTGCTCGCACTGGGTGCTGGCCTCGAGCTCCTCACCGCTGCCGTCGTCGGTCACCGTACGGACCGGGTAGGGCTCGCAGTACTCGCCGCGCGCGGCGAAGGTCGCGTAGGAGGCGGCCACGTTCAGCGGGGACACCTCCTGGTCACCGAGGGTGAAGGAGCTCCACACTCCCATCTCTTCACCGTCGGCGCGGTGCACCCCGGCCTTCTCGGCCATCTTCGCGGTGGCGCACAGACCCACGCGCTTCTGGAGCTGGGCGAAGTAGGTGTTCACCGACCCCTTGGTCGCGCTGATCATGTTGTGGCTACCCTCGTCACTCTCCCCGGCGTTGCGGACGTTCCACGAGGTCATCGTGCCGCCCTCGCAGTTGGCCATGCCGCTGACCGACATGCTCTTGGGGGAGTTGAAGCTGGTGCCGTACCCCATGCCCTTCTCCAGGGCCGCGGCCAGCGTGTAGGTCTTGAAGGTCGACCCGGCCTGGAAGCCGGTGGAGCCGCCGTCGGCCCGGTCCACGGACAGGTTGATGGAGGTCGTGCCGACCTGTTCGTCGTCGAACCCGTAGCGCAGGTTCTGCGCCAGGCCGCGCACCCGGCCGGAACCGGGCTCGATCAGCGCCTGGGCCGCGAACTTCGTGGAGTCCTCGTGCGGGACCCGCTTGTCGATGGCCTCCTGGGCGGCGTCCTGGGCGGCGGCATCGAGCGCGGTCCGCACGGTGAACCCGCCCTGGACCAGGCGCTGGTCGCGCTCGTCGACGGTCTCCCCGAGCAGGTCCGAGCTGCGCAGCCAGCGCATGACGTAGTCGCAGTAGAACGGGTAGTCGCTCTCGGAACAGCTGCCGCCGCGCGGGGTGGCGTCGATCCCCAGATCCTTCACCTTGTGCTCGTCGGCCTCCTCTGCGCTGAGCATCTCGGTGGCGACCATCCGATCCAGCACGAGGTTGCGGCGCTCCAGCGCGTCCTCGGGGTTGTTGAGCGGGTCGTAGAACGAGGGCCCGCGCACCAGCCCGGCCAGCAGTGCGGCCTGTCCGGGGTCCAGGTCGGCGGCGGAGACGGAGAAGTACCGCTTGGCCGCGACCTCGATCCCGTGCGCACCCGCGCCGAAGTAGGACAGATTGAGGTAGCCCTCCAGGATCTCGTCCTTGGTGAGGCGTTCCTCGATGTCGATGGCGTAGCGCAGCTCGGTGAGCTTGCGGCCCAGGGTCCGGGCGCTGGCCTCCTCGACCTGCTCCTCGTTCTCGGCGGTCTCGATGAGCAGGTTCTTCACGTACTGCTGGGTGATGGTCGAACCGCCCTGCATATCGCCCTGGGCGGTACGGGTCGCGGCACGCAGCACACCGCGCAGGTCCAGGCCGCTGTGTTCGTAGAAACGGTCATCCTCGATCGCCATGAGGGCCTTGGTCGCCCACGGGCTGATCTCGTCGAGGCCGATGACCTCGCGCTCGCGCTCGGCGACCTCCGCGAAGGGTGTTCCGTCGTCGGTGGTGAGCAGGATGCGCGAGGACAGGTGCGGTACCTCGATGTCGCCGGGCAGAGCCATGAAGCTGGCCGCCGCGTCCCTGGCGACCAGTCCGGTGCTGCCGGCCCAGGGCATGACCAGGGCCGCCGACAGGAGTCCGGCGACGACCCCGAGCCCCGACAGCCGCAGGACCGTGCCGCGTGCGTCGCGTTTCCGGTCGACTTCTTCCAGGATCCCCCGGAACCAGCCCCGGAACCCCTTCATGGAAGACCCTCCTAGGCCTCCCTGGCTCGCTTCGCTCACGTCGTCCCCCTACGTCGTGCGCGGGCCGCCCCACGGGGGCGGCCACTCCATCGACCACCCTCGCAGGGCGCACGCAAAGGGAACTCCGTCAAATCGGGCGTGTCACCGAAAAGCTTCCTCAATCCACGGCAAAGCTCTCAGAACGCCCAAGTAACACACACGCGGACGCATCACCTGAAATCCACTGGCCTATTTCTTGACATCAAGATGAGTTAGCCAACGAACTCGACCACCCCAGCGACAGAGCGACCGAATATGGGGCCAATGCAACGTACGAGGTTCCATCGGACACAAGGGGATGTCCGGAATACGGCCCCGCACCCACGGGGTGCATTCGGTCATCCCTACCCACCCCAGCACCCCCACCAACATCCGACTGGAATTTTCCGACTTTTCATGAAGGGCAATGCCAAAACAACCGCAGAGGCCCCTGAATCAGGTGTTGCCTTATGCCCGTTTTGAGAGGTTCACTAGGGAGAATCCAGGCAAATACCAGGTCTTTGCACTTGCGCCTAGTGTGATGAGGATCACATTAATTATTCGGCCCCGGCACTCCGCCAAACCCCACTAGAGGCCTGACGATAGACAGTGGAGGGCACCGAAGCCGCAATCTGGACAGTTTCTGTTCCAGCTCTCCGTTAACTCCGTCTTGCATTGGATTAACTTCCGATTATTTCCGCACGCGCCTCACCGCGTGCTACCTCATAACGCCCGAACCACGACAATTACGGTGTAGCCAGTGATCGGACGACTGCCCATCCTCGATATCTCTCCAGACAACGACCTCGGCCCGGTAAAAGCCGTTCCCGGGGAACGCTTCACCGTGGGCGCCACCGTGATCCGCGAGGGCCATGACTCCCTCGCCGCAGGCGTGGTCGTCCACTGCCCCAAGGGCCGCCGCGAGGCCCTGGTCCCCATGCGCGAGAAGGCCCCCGGAACCGACCGCTACGAGGCCGAGATCAGCCTGCCCCGCGAGGGAAACTGGTCGTTCTCGGTCGAGTCCTGGAGCGAGCCCTTCACCACCTGGCTCCACGTCGCCCGGGTGAAACTCCCCCTGGACACCGACACCGAACTCGTGCTGGAGGAGGGCGCCCGACTGCTGGCCCGCGCCGGCCGCCGCGTCCCCCGCACCCCCGCCCTGACCAGCGCGGCCAAGACGCTGCGCGACACCTCCCGAACCCCCCTGGAACGCTTCGCGGCTGCCGTCACCGATGAGGTCCTGGCGACGATGGAAGGCAAACCCCTGCGCGAGCTGGTCACCAGGTCCAAGCGCACCAAGGTCACGGTCCACCGCGAACGCGCCCTTTTCGGTTCCTGGTACGAGTTCTTCCCCCGCTCGGAGGGCGCCCAGATCGACACCGCCCCCGGCCAAGAGGTCTCCGGCACCTTCGCCACCGCCACCAAACGCCTTCCGGCCATCGCCGACATGGGCTTCGACGTCGTCTACCTGCCGCCGATCCACCCGGTCGGAAAGACCCACCGCAAGGGTCGCAACAACACGCTCCAGGCCGGACCGGGCGACCCCGGCTCGGTATGGGCGATCGGGTCGGCCGACGGGGGCCACGACGCCGTCCACCCGGAACTAGGCACCCTCGCCGACTTCGACGCCTTCGTCTCCGAGGCTGCCGAGCACGGCCTGGAGATCGCACTCGACCTGGCGCTCCAGTGCTCGCCCGACCACCCCTGGGTGGCCGATCACCCCGAGTGGTTCAGCAAGCGCGCGGACGGCTCCATCGCTTACGCCGAGAACCCGCCCAAGAAGTACCAGGACATCTACCCGCTCTGCTTCGACAACGACTTCGAGGGCCTCTACAAGGAGTGCCTGCGGGTGGTCCGGCACTGGATCGACCACGGCGTGCGGATCTTCCGCGTCGACAACCCGCACACTAAGCCGGTCGCCTTCTGGCAGCGTCTGCTCGCCGACGTCGCCAAGCGCGACCCTGACGTGCTCTTTCTCGCCGAGGCCTTCACCCGCCCCGCGATGATGCGCGCCCTGGGCCAGATCGGTTTCCACCAGTCGTACACCTACTTCACCTGGCGCAACGGCAAGGACGAGCTCACCGAGTACCTCACCGAGCTCAGCCGGGAGACGGCGCACGTTCTGCGGCCGAACTTCTTCGCCAACACCCCGGACATCCTCAACGCCTACCTCCAGGAGGGCGGCCGCCCCGCCTTCGAGGCGCGCGCGGTCCTCGCCGCGCTGCTCTCGCCCACCTGGGGGATCTACTCGGGCTTCGAACTGTGCGAGAACACACCCGCCGCACCGGGCAGCGAGGAGTACCTGCACTCGGAGAAGTTCGAGTACCGGCCGCGCGACTGGGCCGCCGCCGACGCCGCCGGCGAGACCATCGCACCGCTGATCACCAGGCTGAACGAACTGCGCCGGGCCCACCCAGCCCTGCACGAGCTGCGCAACCTGCGCTTCCACCGCGTAGACCGGCCGGAGCTGATCTGTTTCTCCAAGCACCGCCCCGGAGCCCCCGGTGAGCCCGACGACGTCGTCATCGCCGTCGTCAACCTCGACCCGCACCACGCCCGCGAGGCGACGGTGCACCTGGACCTGCCGTCGATCGGCCGCACGTGGGAGGAGGACCTCAGGGTGACCGACGAGTTGACCGGCCGCGAATACACCTGGCGAGCGGACAACTACGTCCGCCTCGACCCGGCGACCGGACCCGCGCACGTGTTCACCGTCCACGGCAGATGACGGGCTCGGGCGAGGAGGGGGCACCCGGCCGGAGCGCCGCCCCTCTCCCCTGCCCGCGAAGCCTGTGGATCCGACGTCGAACATTCTTGGTGGGGAGCAGTAGATGAGCAACGACGAGCCCGGACTCGGCGCGCCCGAACACGCCGAACACGGTCCGCTCGCCCCGGCCACCGGGGCCGCCACCGGCCCGCTCATGTCCTCCGGCGGCACCAGTGACCCCCACTGGTTCAAACACGCCGTCTTCTACGAGGTACTCGCCCGCGGGTTCTTCGATTCCAACGGCGACGGCACCGGCGACCTCGCCGGGCTCGTACAGAAACTGGACTACCTCCAGTGGCTGGGCATCGACTGCGTCTGGCTGCTGCCGATGTACGAGTCACCGCTGCGCGACGGCGGCTACGACATCTCCGACTACTTCAAGATCCTCCCGGAGTTCGGCAACACCGCCGACTTCGTGGAGCTCCTGGACGAGGCGCACCGCCGCGGCATCCGGGTCATCACCGACCTGGTCATGAACCACACCAGCGACCAGCACCCGTGGTTCAAGGCCTCCCGGGAGGACCCGGACGGCCCCTACGGCGACTTCTACGTGTGGTCGGACACCGACGACCGCTACGAAGAGGCCCGGATCATCTTCGTGGACACCGAGACCTCCAACTGGACCTACGACGAGGTCCGCGGCCAGTACTACTGGCACCGGTTCTTCTCCCACCAGCCCGACCTCAACTTCGAGAACCCGGCGGTGCAGGAGGCGATCCTGGAGGTCCTGCGCTACTGGCTGGACCTGGGCATCGACGGGTTCCGCCTGGACGCCGTGCCCTACCTGTACGAGCGCGAGGGCACCAACTGCGAGAACCTCAAGGAGACCCACGAGTTCCTCAAGCGGGTGCGCGCCGAGGTGGACCGCCTGTACCCGGACCGGGTGCTGCTGAGCGAGGCCAACCAGTGGCCTTCGGAGGTCGTCGACTACTTCGGCGACTTCGAGTCCGGCGGCGACGAGTGCCACATGAACTTCCACTTCCCACTGATGCCGCGGATGTTCATGGCGGTGCGCCAGGAACAGCGATTCCCGATCTCGGAGATCCTCGCCCAGACCCCGGAGATCCCCCGCAACTGTCAGTGGGCGATCTTCCTGCGCAACCACGACGAGCTGACCCTGGAGATGGTCACCGACGAGGAGCGCGACTACATGTACTCCGAGTACGCCAAGGAACCCCGCATGCGCGCGAACGTGGGGATTCGGCGGCGGCTCGCCCCGCTTCTGGACAATGACCGAAACCAGATCGAGCTCTTCACCGCGCTGCTGCTCTCCCTTCCGGGCTCGCCAGTCCTGTACTACGGCGACGAGATCGGGATGGGCGACAACATCTGGCTGGGCGACCGTGACGCCGTGCGCACCCCCATGCAGTGGAACTCGGACCGCAACGCCGGGTTCTCCAGCGGCGACCCGGCCCGCCTGTACCTGCCGCTGATCCTGGACCCGGTCTACGGCTACCAGGCGCTCAACGTCGAGTCCCAGCGCGCCAACCCCGGTTCACTGTTGAACTGGACCCGCCGGATGATCCAGATCCGCAAGCGCCACCCCGTGTTCGGCACCGGGGAGTTCACCGAACTGAACGCCACCAACCCCAGCGTGCTGGCGTTCATCCGGGAGCACGGCGACGACCGCATGCTGTGCGTGAACAACCTCTCCAAGTTCCCGCAGCCCGTGGAGCTCGACCTGTCCCGCTACGCCGGGGTGAACCCGGTGGAGTGCGTGGGCGGGGTGCAATTCCCGGAGATCGGTGAGCTTCCGTACCTGCTCACCCTGCCCGGCCACGGCTTCTACTGGTTCCAGCTCCCGCCGGAGCGCACCCGTGAACCGCACCAGGAAGGCCACGAGGGCGCGCCTTCCTACGGACTGCCCGCGGCGGGGGTCAGCACCCGAGACGCCTTCGACACCGGTCACCGAACCACGGCCACCACGAAATCCGGCGCCCGGCCCGGGGGCGGTGGCGGTGGCGGGAAGGGATACAGGCCTCTCTGAGATGTCACAGCTCGAAGAACTCCTGGCAGTCTGGCTACCCCGACAACGATGGTTCTCCGGCAAGGGGATCCCGATCCGGCAGGTCCGGATCGAGAGCAGGTACACCCTGGTCTCGGCCGGTCCCGGCGGACCCGACCTGAACGTGCTCGTCATCCAGGCGGGGCAGCGCGGCCTCAGCTCCCGTTACCAGGTGCTGCTCGGCTCGCGCCCGCCCCGGTCCCTACCCCCGGACCTGGCCCGCACCGCCATCGGCGTGTGCCAGGTCGCGGGCGGCCGGCCCCGGGTGGTCTACGACGCCGCGCACGACCCGCAACTCACGGCGCTGCTGCTGGAACGGTTCACCGCACAGGAGAACACTGGACGGCGCGGCAGGGTACGGTTCCGCACTCTGCCGGGGACCACCGTGACCGCCTGCGGTCCGGGGCGCCTGCTGACCGGTGAGCAGTCCAACACCTCGCTGGTCTACGGGCGCGACTACGTCCTCAAGACCTTCCGCAGGCTCTGGCCCGGGCACAATCCGGACCTGGAGCTGAACATGGCGCTGTCCGGTTCGCCGTACGTGGCGCGCCCGTGCGGGTGGATCGAGGCGGACCTGTCCGGCCATTCCACACCGACCACGCTGGCCCTGCTGCAGACCTTCGTCCCGGACGCCACGGACGGGTGGGTGCTGGCCACGGAGAACGTCCGGACCCTGTTGGAGGGGGCGGAGGCCGACTTCAGCGAGGAGGCCGCCCGGCTCGGGCGGACCACCGCCGAGGTACACAGTTCACTGGCGCGGGCACTGCCCACGGACGTGCTCTCGCCCTCGGCGGCGGCCGAGCTGGCCGACGCCATGGTGGAACGCCTGGCCATGGCCAGCGCGGAGGTGCCCGAACTGGCCGAGCACGCGCCCCGGGTGATGGAGGCCTACGCCGACTTCGCCCGGGTGGACGAGCCGCTGCCCATCCAGCGCATCCACGGCGACTACCACCTGGGGCAGGTCATCCGGCCCGAGTCCGGGTGGGTGCTGCTGGACTTCGAGGGTGAGCCGACCGTCCCGGTGCGCGAGCGCCAGCGGCTGTCGAGCCCGCTGCGGGACGTGGCCGGGATGCTGCGCTCCTTCGACTACGCGGCCGGGTACCTGCTGGTCGGGCAGGACGAGGACCCGGAGCTGTCGTGGGCCGCGCGGGCCTGGGCCCGGCGCAACCGGGACGCGTTCTGCCGGGGCTACGCCGACGGCGGCGGGGCCGACCCGGAGAAGCACCTGACCGTGCTGCGCGCCTTCGAGTTCGACAAGGCCGTCTACGAGGTCCTGTACGAGGCGCGCAACCGACCCAACTGGCTCCGGGTGCCGCTGGAGTCCATCGCCACGGCGGCCAGCGGCGTCACCGCCGGATCAGGAACCACAGTGGCCGGCGCACCCCAGGTGCCCGGCTGAGTCCGGGGCGGCCGCCGTTCGCGCACGGCGGCCGCCTTCCGCGTCCCCCTGCTTGACCACCGCCCCTCCCCGCCATCCGCACACCACAACCACGGAGTCGAATTGTCACCGCGCACGACCAACAAGTCCGCGACAGCCGACGAGCAACCGGCGGCAGCGGAGCCCGCGGCGGCGAAGAAGGCGCCCACCCGGAAGCAGCCCGCCCAGAAGAAGCCAGCCCAGAAGAAGTCGGCCGAGCAGAAGCCCGCGGCCAAGGCTTCGGCCGCGAAGACAGCCACCGCCAAGACCTCGCCCGCGAAGGCGACACCCAAGAAGCCTGCCGCGAAGAAGACGGCACCCGCCAAGGGCGCGCCCGCGAAGGCGGCGCCCAAGCGGACCCGTACGCCCGCCGGAATCTCCGCCGACCTGGTCGCCGAGCTCGACCGGGTGGTGGACGGCCGACACCACGACCCGCACTCCGTGCTCGGTCTGCACGGCCGCGACCTGCGTGTCCTGCGGCCCGGCGCCGTCGAGGTGGACGCCGTGCTGCCGGACAACACCCGCGTCGGGCTCACCCACCGCCACCGCGGCGTGTTCGCCGCCCGGCTCCCGCAGAAGACCGAGGACTACCGGATCGCCGTCCGCTACGAGGAGGGCGGGCCCGAACTGATCGAGGCCGACGCCTACCGGGCCGCGCCCACCGTGGGCGAGCTGGACCTGCACCTGATCGGCGAGGGCCGCCACGAGGAGCTGTGGCGCGCCCTCGGGGCGAACACCACGACCGCCGACGGCCCCATGGGCGAGGTCTCGGGGACGGGCTTCGCGGTCTGGGCCCCGGACGCCCGCGGGGTCCGGGTGATCGGCGACTTCAACTACTGGAGCGGGATCGCGCACCCGATGCGCAGCCTGGGATCCAGCGGTGTGTGGGAGCTATTCGTGCCCGGCGTGGGCGACGGCGACCTGTACAAGTTCCAGGTCCTGGGCGCCGACGGGCACTGGCGGGACAAGGCCGACCCGATGGCGCGGCGCACCCAGATGCCGCCGGCGACGGCCTCCGTCGTCACCACCTCCGAGCACGTGTGGTCGGACGAGCAGTGGATGGCCGAGCGCAAGGGCTCGGAGCCGCACCGCGCGCCGATGAGCGTCTACGAGGTGCACCTGGGTTCCTGGCGGCCGGGGCTGGACTACCGCGAGCTGTCCGAGCAGCTGGTGGAGTACGTCAGCGACATGGGCTTCACGCACGTGGAGTTCCTGCCGGTGGCGGGCCACCCCTTCGACGGTTCGTGGGGCTACCAGGTCACGTCGTACTACGCGCCGACCCCCCGCTTCGGTTCACCCGACGAGTTCCGGCACCTGGTGGACTCGCTACACCGGGCCGGGATCGGGGTGTTCTTGGACTGGGTGCCCGCGCACTTCCCCAAGGACGAGTGGGCGCTGGCGCGGTTCGACGGGACGGCGCTGTACGAGCACCCGGACCCGCGGCGCGGTGAGCACCCGGACTGGGGGACGCTGATCTTCAACTACGGGCGGACCGAGGTACGCAACTTCCTCGTGGCCAACGCCCTGTACTGGTTGGAGGAGTTCCACATCGACGGCCTGCGGGTGGACGCCGTGGCCTCGATGATCTACCTGGACTACTCCCGGGACTCCGGGCAGTGGGAGCCGAACCTGTTCGGCGGCCGGGAGAACCTGGAGGCGATCGACTTCCTCAAGGAGCTCAACACCACGGTCTACCGGCGCAACCCGAACGTGGCGATGATCGCCGAGGAGTCCACGGCCTACACGGGCGTGACCAGCCCGGTGGACCACGGCGGGCTCGGTTTCGGGCTGAAGTGGAACATGGGCTGGATGCACGACTCCCTGGAGTACGTGAAGAAGGAGCCGATCCACCGCAAGTACCACCACAACGACATCACGTTCTCGATGGTCTACGCGTACAGCGAGAACTACGTGCTGCCGCTGTCCCACGACGAGGTGGTGCACGGCAAGCAGTCGCTGTTCAACAAGCCGCCCGGCGACGAGTGGCAGCGTGCTGCCACGCTGCGGGCGCTGCTGTCGTTCATGTGGTCGCACCCGGGCAAGCAGCTGCTGTTCATGGGCGGCGAGATCGCCCAGGGCGACGAGTGGTCGCACGAGGCCGGGGTGCCGTGGTGGCTGCTCCAGTTCGAGCACCACGCGGGGACCCAGAAGCTGGTCAAGGCACTCAACGACGCCTACCGGCCCCGCTCGTCGCTGTGGTCCCTGGACACCGACCCGGCCGGTTTCAGCTGGCTGGACGGCGGAGACCACGAGGGGAACACGCTCAGCTACCTGCGCCGGGGCGAGGACGGCTCGGTGCTGGCCTGCGCGGTGAACTTCTCGCCGGTGCCCCGCCCGAACTGGCGCGTGGGCCTGCCCGCCGAGGGCCGGTGGACATCGGTGCTCAACTCCGACGACCCCCGCTTCGGCGGCTCCGGTCACGAGGCGCCCGCCGCGGTCGAGGCCCAGCCGCAGGAGTGGCACGGCCAGCCGTTCTCCGCGGAGATCACGCTTCCGCCGCTGGGCGCGGTCTGGTTCGAACCCGAACGCTGACCTCGGAGCGGGCTCTGAGGTGACAGGCCCCGGGAAGTTGCCCGCAGGCAACGCCCCGGGGCTTTCGCAAGCCCCGCAACACAGGTCCAACCGGATTCGTCAGGGCCTTTCCGGCCCAGTCTCAGAGCAGCTTCTTCAGCTCCTCGGGCCCCATCCCCAGACCTTCTACGATCGCCCTGACCGTCGTCCGTTTCAGATCGCGCCCACCGTGCACGGGAACGACCGCCTGTCGTCCGTCCGGATGCAGGAGAACGACGTGGCCTCCCTTGCCCCGCTTGGGTCGGGCCACGAAACCAACTTTCCCCAGGGCACGGATGAGCCGGTCCCCGGTCACCGCTGGATAGTGGGAGAGAGGAGCCATCAGGCCACCTCCACTGCGAGTTCATCGGGGATACCGCTCTCCTGGATGAGCACGCTCAGGGCCTCTCTCAGGTCGTTCACCGCCTCCTCCCTGGTCTCCCCCTCGCCCACGGCGATCGATCCGGGACGCAGACTGGCCGCCGCAGAGAACCCGCCGTCGGGGTCTTCCTCAACGGTGTAGTGCACGGTCACGACTCGGCTCATGACAGTTCCCTCCTGCGCAAGGCGGCCATTCCGCTCTCAGAACAGCATGTTAGCTTCGCTCCATCAGCTGTGCCCTGTGCTTTGGCTGGGTGACCGAGCGGAAAGCCCTCCGCAAGAGGACGGCTGCGCCTCCGATTGTTTCGTGGTGAGCGTCCTCTGAGGCTTTCGCCCACCCGTGGTGCAACCGACGCGGTTCCTCGTGCGTCCTGATACCCAGGCCCACCCATGAGGCCCAGCCCTGAGAGGACAAACTCCCCCATGCGCAGAATCGCCGCGCTGCTATTCCTTCCCCTGTTCTTGTTGGCCTCCGCCTGTGAAGCGCCCTCCGAAGCGGAACCGGCCGAGGAACCGGCCCAGGCGGCTGAGGCACCCAGCCCCTCTCCTTCAGCTTCTCCCTCGCCGAGCGGGGAGCCCGAGCCTGAGGGTGTGCTCATCCCCGCCGGAATCAACATCAATTGCTCTACCAGGGGCAGCGGTCGTACCCGGGTGCTCGCCTGGGAAGAAGTCTGGCGCCCGGTTCCCCATGTCCGGATCGGAACCTGTGAGGTCATCAACCCGCCGCGCGCGAACAAGCTGGAGGAGGAAGCCGCCAAGGTGGCCGAGTACTCCGGCACCCAGGATTACAGCGACCTCTACCTGTTCTGCCTTCGGGACCTGAGCGAGCACGAGATCACCACTGAGGCGCACGCAAAGGAGGTCCTCGGGGCCTTCTTGATCTGCCCGGAGCACCCCGACGCCGAAACGCTGTCAGAGACCGCCCAGAACCACCTGGACGACCCGCCTCCGCTTCCCCTGGGCAACGGCACCTACCGGGTCGGTGAAGACATCGAGGCCGGAACCTACGTCACCGAGAGCGGCGACCGACCCTTCAGTAACTGTTACTGGGAACGCACCGACGCCGACGGCGGAACGATCGACAATCACTTCTCCGCTTCGGCCACGCGCGTCGAGGTGACCATCCAGGCCTCTGACCACACCTTCACCAGTCAGGGCTGCGGTATCTGGGAGAAGCAGTGATACGTAGGCCCGCCACCGAGTAGCGGGCGGCCGAACGGTTCCTCGTGGGAAAGGCCGGCGCGGGCGGGGCGGGGTTCGGTAGCATGCGGGGCATGACGCGGGTGTGCTTCACCATGATGAGCCGGATGATGATGTCATCCGGCCTTCCCCGCGTGCTCTGACCACCCCTGTCCGCGGAAAGGCCCCACTGGGCCTTCCCTGCGGAGGGTTCCCGGCGGGGCCGGAAAAGGTTCCCGCCATGGATCGTTACTACGTCACCACCGCCATCCCTTACGTGAACGGCGCGCCGCACATCGGGCACGCCCTGGAGCTCGTGCAGGCCGACACGCTGGCCCGGTACCACCGGGAGGTCGGCGACGAGGTGCGGGCGCAGACCGGTACCGACGACAACGCTTTGAAGAACGTGCTCAGCGCCCGTGCGGCCGGGCTGGAGACCGCCGAGTACGTGGATCTGGTCTCCCGGCGCTTCCTTGATCTGGCCGGGCCGCTCGGGCTCTCGTTCGACGACTCCGTGCGCACCGCCTTCGACCCGCGCCACCGGCCCGGGGTGGAGGAGCTCTGGAACGCCTGTCTGGAGCGCGGCGACCTGTACCGCCGGAGCTACACCGGGCTCTACTGCACCGGCTGCGAACAGTTCTACTCCCCCGACGAACTCCCCGAGGGTCTGTGTCCGGAGCACCGGACCGCCCCGGAGGAGGTCGCGGAGGAGAACTGGTTCTTCCGGCTCAGCCGCTACCAGGACCGGCTCCGGGAGCTGATCTCCTCCGGTGAGCTGCTCGTCGAACCCGACTTCCGCCGCCGGGAGGTGCTCTCCTTCATCGAGTCCGGGCTGGAGGACTTCAGTGTCTCCCGCAGCGTGGAGCGCGCACGCGGCTGGGGCATCCCGGTCCCCGGCGACCCCGGCCAGGTCATCTATGTCTGGTACGACGCGCTGGCCAACTACATCACCGGCCCCGGCTACGGCACCGACCCCCAGGGATACGACCACTGGTGGACCCGCGCCGACCAGCGGGTGCACGTGATCGGCAAGGGCATCCTGCGCTTCCACGCGGTGTACTGGCCCGCCCTGCTGCTCTCGGCCGGGATCGCTCTGCCCACCACGGTGCTGGTGCACGAGTACCTCACCGCCGGCGGCGAGAAGATCAGCAAGTCGGCGGGCCGCTCCGTCGACCCCGTCGCCATCACCGGGGCTCACGGCACGGACGCGCTGCGCTGGTGGCTGCTGCGCGACGTCGGCCGCTCCGGGGACACCGACTACACCGAGGCCCGCCTGGTCACCCGGCACAACGAGGACCTGGCCAACACCATCGGCAACCTCGTCAACCGGACCGTGACCATGGTCGCCAAGTACCGCTCCGGGGTGGTGTCAGGGGCGGACTCCCGGACCGGGGAGCCCTCTCTCGCCAAGGCCCGGGCCGCCGCTGCCGAACAGGTGGACGCGGCCGTGCGCGCCTTCGACCTGCGGGCGGCCACTGGCGCCGTGGTCGCCCTGGCCGACGAGGGCAACCGGTTCGTCGCCGACCACGAGCCGTGGGTTCTGGCCCGCGCCGAGCGCACCGGACAGGCCGCTCCCGAGGCTCTGGACACGGTGCTCGGCGAGCTGGTGGCCACCTGCCGGGAACTGGCCCGGCTGCTGCGGCCCTTCCTGCCCGGCGCCGCCGCACGGCTCACCGCGCAGCTGGGCGGGGACGGCGACCGGCTGCCCCCGGCCGCACCAGTGTTCGGCAGGCTCGGCTGACCGGGCCGGGCGGGCCGTCCCCGCCCGCCCGGTCTAGTTCTCGCGCTTGTGCCAGGTGGTCAGGCGGCGGACCGCCTCGTCGAGGACCTCGTCCTTCTTGCAGAAGGCGAAGCGCAGCAGGTGCCGGCCCTCCTCCTGGTGGTCGTAGAACACCTTGGCCGGAACGGCCGCCACCCCAGCCTCGCGGGGCAGGGCGCGGGCGACGTCCTCGCCGTCCAGGTAGCCCAACGGCCGGATGTCGGCCATCAGGAAGTAGGTGCCCTCGCACACGTTCACGTCGAACCCGGTCGCGGTCAGCCCTTCGGCGAGGCGGTCCCGCTTGTCCTGGAGCGCACGCCGCTGTCGCTGGATCCACTCCCACTCGTTGTCCATCGCGTCGGCGATGGCCAGCTGGAGGGCGCCGTTGGCGGAGAAGGTGAGGAACTGGTTGACCGTGCGCACGGCGCGCACCAGCGGCTCGGGGCCGGTGACCCAGCCGGTCTTCCAGGCGGTGACCGCGAACATCTTGCCCACGGAGGAGATCGACAGGGTCCGCTCGCGCATGCCCGGCAGCGAGGCCAGCGGGATGTGCGGGCGGCCGTCGAAGGTGAGGAACTCGTACACCTCGTCGGTGACCGCGATCAGGTCGTTCTCGCGGCACACCTTGGCGACCTCCGCCAGCTCGGCCTCGGTGAAGACCGTGCCGGTGGGGTTGTGCGGGGTGTTGACCATGATCAGCCGGGTGCGCGGAGTGATCGCGGCACGGAGTTCGGCGGGATCAAAGGTGAAGCGTCCGCTGGACGGCTCGCGGCGCAGCGCGACCGGGCGGCGCACCCCGCCCGCGAGGGAGATCATCGCGGCGTAGGAGTCGTACATCGGCTCGAAGACGACCACCTCGTCCCCGCGCTCCACCAGTGCCAGCATCGAAGCGGCGATCCCGGCGGTGGCGCCCACGGTCACGTAGACCTCGGAGTCCGGGTCGAAGTCCAGCCCGTAGTGGCGGAAGCGGTAGCGGCTCACCGCCTGGCGAAGCTCGGGGCGGCCCGGGCCGGGCGGGTACTGGTTCACCCCCGCCATGATGTTGCGGGTCGCGCCTTCCAGGAGGGAGCGCGGCCCGTCGGTGTCGGGGAAACCCTGCCCGAGGTTGACGGATTCGGTCTCGACTGCCAGGCGAGTCATCTCGGCGAAGATCGTCTCGCCGTACTCGCGCATTCTCTCGATCAGCGGTTCTTCCACCCGTCGAGCGTATCCACACGCCTGCGCGAGGGCATCCCCCGCACCCCGGCTCCCGGTGGGCTCAGGCGCCGGACACGGCGAAGGCCCCCGGTCTCGTGGCGCCCAGCCCATCGCTGGGTGCAACGAGGCCGGGGGCCCGGCTTTGTCACTACCTACGGCAACAGGAGGCTCAGCACGATCCAGACCACGGGACCCGCGATGAGCAGCGAGTCGATGCGGTCCATCAGACCGCCGTGGCCCGGCATGAACCGGCCCATGTCCTTGACCCCGAGGTCGCGCTTGAAGAGCGACTCGATGAGGTCGCCGACCGTGGCCGCCAGGACCACGGCCAGACCCAGGACCACGCCGACCCACCAGGGGCCGTCCAACAGCAGGGTCACGCACAGCGCGCCCGCCACCGCGCAGCCCACCACGGAGCCGCCGAAGCCCTCCCAGGTCTTGTTCGGACTGATCACCGGCGCCATCTTGTGCCGACCCAGCAGGATCCCGGCGAAGTAACCGCCGATGTCGCTGGAGATCGTCACGACGATGAACACCACGAGCCGGTACTGACCGTCCTCGGGATGCGCGATGAGCAGCATCCACGTGGCGAGCAGGAACGGCAGGTACACCAGGACGAACAGGTTCGCCGACGCGTCGGCGACGAACCCCTCGGCCCCTCCCCTCAACCGCCAGGCCAGGCAGGCGATGGCGGTGACGGCGGTGATGCCCACCAGCCAGTCCGCCCCACCGAAGTAGGCCCCGGCCTGCATGGCCACACCGCCCACGGCCAACGGGGCCACGGCCAGGGTCATGCCCTTGCCGCCGAACGCCCGGTTGAGCTCGCGGAGCCCGATCAGCACCCCCAGGGAGGTGATGATCGTGAATAGCTGCGGCCACGGAAAGATCGAGAAGAAGACGAGTGCGCCCAGGGCGCACCCGCTGGCGATGGCCACCGGGAGGTTACGACCGGTCTTGACCGGTTCACCCCCCGGCTTGTGCAGCACGAAGCGCTGCCCGGCGGCCGTGTCCGCGGCGGGGTCGCCCGCCCCGGACGGGGGATTGTCGTCGGGTCTGTGCTCCAGCGAGTGGTCATCGCCTCCGGAGCCCTTGGAAGGTGTGCTCACCGGCTAAACCTCGAGAAGATCAGATTCCTTGTGCTTCAACAGCTCGTCGATGGCGGCGACGTACTTCTGGGAGAGCTCGTCCAGCTCGACCTGGGCGCGGTGCGCCTCGTCCTCGCCGAGCTCGCCCGCCTTGACGCCCTTCTCGAAGCTGTCCTTCGCACGGCGGCGCACGTTGCGGATCGAGACCTTGCTGTCCTCGGCCTTGGTGCGCGCGACCTTCACGTACTCCTTGCGGCGCTCCTCGGACAGGTCCGGGAAAACCACGCGGATGACCTGGCCGTCGTCGGAGGGGTTGACGCCCAGGTCGCTGTTGCGGATCGCGTTGATGATCTCGGTGCGCGCGTTGACGTCGAACGGGGAGATGACGACCATGCGCGGCTCGGGCACAGAGAAGGAGGCCAGCTGGTTGATCGGCGTGCGGGCACCGTAGTAGTCGACGGTGATCTTGTTGAAGGTGGCCGGGGTGGGGCGGCCGGTGCGAATCGTCGCGAAGTCCTCCTTCGCCACGGTCACGGCCTTCTCCATCTTCTCCTCGGCCTCAAGGAGGGTTTCTTCGATCATTGTGGCGCTCCCGGGTTCTCGGCTGGGTGTTCGTGGCTTACTGTCGCGTCCGACCGGTCCGCCGCCTAGGCGGGGGCCGGACCGACGATGGTGCCGATCTTCTCACCGCGGACCGCGCGCAGGATGTTGCCCTGGCTCATGAGGTCGAAGACGACGATGGGCAGCCCGTTGTCCATGCACAGGCTGACGGCCGTGGCGTCCATGACCTTGAGGCCGCGGGTGAGGACCTCGTTGTAGTTGAGCTTGTCGAACCTGACCGCGTCCGGGTTGCGCTGCGGGTCGGCGTCGTAGACGCCGTCGACCTGGGTGCCCTTGAGAACCGCCTGGGCGCCGATCTCCAGCGCGCGCTGGGCGGCGGTGGTGTCGGTGGAGAAGAACGGCGAACCGAGGCCGGCACCGAAGATGACCACGCGGCCCTTCTCCAGGTGGCGGATGGCGCGGCGCGGGATGTAGGCCTCCGCGACCTGGCTCATGTGGATCGCGGTCTGCACGCGGGTGTCCACGCCCAGGCGCTCCAGGAAGTCCTGGAGGGCGAGGCAGTTGATGACGGTGCCGAGCATCCCCATGTAGTCGGCACGGCCGCGCTCGATCCCGCCTTCGGTGAGCTGCGCTCCGCGGAACATGTTGCCGCCGCCGACGACGACGGCGACCTGGATCCCCTCGGAGACCGCCTCCGCGATGGACTCCGCCACGTACTGGACGACCTCGGGCTCGATACCGAGCCCGCCGCCACCGGCGAAGGCCTCCCCCGAGAGCTTGAGCATGACGCGTTTCCAACCGGAATCGTGCATGGCGGGTTCGCTGGTCAACGCTTCGTTCTCCGACACGGCCTGTGGCCTCCCTTGTTCTCCCCGAGTGGCACAGGGTCCCCCGAGTACTCCTGCTGCGGGCGGACGAGGCATTCAGCGCCTCGAATTCGCCCATATCCACCAGAAGGTGCCGGGGAGAGAAGTCTCCCCGGCACCTCCATCATGTCAAAACCCCTAGGCCTGGCCGACCTTGAAGCGGACGAAGCGCTTGACGGTCACGCCGGCCTCGTCGACGACCTTCTGGACCGTCTTCTTGTTCTCCTTGACGAACGGCTGGCCGAGCAGCGTCACGTCCTTGAAGTAACCGTTGAGACGGCCTTCCACGATCTTGGGGATAGCCTGCTCGGGCTTGCCCTCCTCGCGGGTGGTCTCCTCGGCGATGCGACGCTCGTTGGCCACGACCTCAGCGGGGACCTCGTCCTTGCTGATGTACTGCGGAGCCAGAGCGGCGATCTGCTGGGCGAGGTCCTTGCCGACCTCTTCGTCCTTCTTGTCCAGCTCGACCAGGACACCCATGGTCGGGGGCAGGTCCGGGTCGGACTTGTGCAGGTAGCTCGCGACGAAGGCGCCGTCGAACTTGGCGATGCGACGGAACTCGAGCTTCTCGCCGATGATCGCGCTCTTGGCCTCGATGTAGGCCTGGAGGCTCTTGCCCGGCTCGATCTCGGCGGCGGCGACGACGGCGATGTCATCGCTGTCCTGAGCGACGACGAAGTCGGCGACCTCGTTGGCCAGGGCGATGAAGCCGTCGTTCTTGGCGACGAAGTCGGTCTCGCAGTTGAGCTCGATGAGGGTGGCCTTGCCCTCGCTCTGCTGCTTGAGGACGACCATGCCCTGGGCTGCGGTGCGGTCAGCGCGCTTGTCGACGGACTTGGCGCCCTTGATCCGCAGGGCCTCGACGGCCTTGTCGTAGTCGCCGTCGGCCTCGGTCAGGGCCTTCTTGCAGTCCATCATGCCGGCGCCGGTCGCGTCGCGCAGCTTCTTGACGTCCGCGGCGGTGAAGTTCGCCATGACTGTTCTCGGATTCCCTTGAAGTGAAGTCTGATCTGGCAGTGGAACGGCCCGGGTGAGTACCGCGCGGGCCGCCCCGCCCACAGGGGCGAGGCGGCACACAGGCGACGGTCTTCCCGGGCCGCTGAGTTCCCGGAAGGAACCGCTGACTACTCGGCGGCCTTGTCCTCGGCCTTGTCCTCGGCCGGAGCCTCGGGGGCCTGCTCGGGGGCGTCCACCGGGGAGTCCTCGGCGGTGACCTCGGCCGGAGCCTCGGCGGCGACCTCGTCGGCCGGAGCCAGGGTGGCGGTCTCGGCCGGGGCCTGCTCGGCGGCGGCCTCGGCGGCAGCCGTCTCGCTCTTGCCCTCGAGAAGCTCGCGCTCCCACTCGGCCAGGGGCTCCTCGGCGGCCTTTTCCTCGGTCGCGCCGGAGGCGCCGGAGCGGACCAGCAGACCGTCGGCGACGGCGTCGGCGACGACGCGGGTGAGCAGGCTGACGCTGCGGATGGCGTCGTCGTTACCCGGGATCGGGTAGTCGACCTCGTCCGGGTCGCAGTTGGTGTCGAGGATCGCGACGACCGGGATGTTCAGCTTGCGAGCCTCGCTGATCGCGATGTGCTCCTTCTTGGTGTCCACGATCCACACGGCGCTGGGCACGCGGGACATGTCGCGGATACCACCGAGGGTGCGCTCGAGCTTGTCCTTCTCACGGCGAAGGTTCAGCAGCTCCTTCTTGGTGAGCGCGGAGCCGGCGACGTCGTCGAAGTCGATCTCCTCCAGCTCCTTGAGGCGCTGGAGCCGCTTGTGCACGGTGGAGAAGTTGGTAAGCATGCCGCCCAGCCAACGCTGGTTGACGAAAGGCATGCCGACGCGGCGGGCCTGCTCGTCGATGGCCTCCTGCGCCTGCTTCTTCGTGCCGACGAACAGGATGGTGCCACCGTGGGCGACCGTCTGCTTGACGAACTCGTAGGCGCGGTCGATGTACGCCAGCGACTTCTGGAGGTCGATGATGTAGATGCCGTTGCGCTCGGTGAAGATGAAGCGCTTCATCTTGGGGTTCCAGCGACGGGTCTGGTGCCCGAAGTGGACGCCGCTCTCCAGGAGCTGGCGGATGGTCACGACTGTGGCCATGACTGGTCCTCCTTGCGGTGGCGGATGCTTTCTCCGCCTTCGGTTGATCCTGACGCCCCGGCCGTACCGCCACCCCGCCGAAGCGGTGTGGACCGTGGGTGCGACCCCTCCCGGAGGAGGCGGGTGGGCGTGCGTATTGTGGGTTGGCCCTACGGGCCACGGATGATTCTATCCTCCGTCGGACACACCACGGAACAGCCTTGTGTCCAGGCAGATCTCCGAGAGCGCGACACTCGTCCGGAGGGCTCGGGCGGGGGTTGTCCACAGGCCCGCTCTTCCTCTGGCGAAGAGCGGTCGGCGAGCGCATTCTGGATTCATGGGCATCCGCCGCATCTGGCACCTCCTGCTGTCGCTCTCGATCCTGCTCTTCCCCGTTTTCCCTCACCGAACCGCGCTTTCGGCGACCTCGCCCGAGCCCTCCTGGCGCTGGCCGGTGGACGCTCCCGTGGAGGTCCTGCGCCGCTTCGACCCGCCCGCGCAGCGCTGGCTGCCGGGCCACCTCGGCGTGGACCTGGCGGCCCGCCCCGGCCAACCGATCCACCCGGCGGGCCCCGGCCGGGTCCACTTCGCCGGCAGGGTCGCCGGTGTGGGCGTGGTCAGCGTCTCGCACGGCGACCTGCGCACCACCTACCTCCCGGTGGACCCTGCCGTCACCCGGGGGGACCCGGTCGGCGACCAACCCCTGGGCACCCTGTCCGCCGCCCCGCAGCACTGCCCGCACCGCCCCTGCCTGCACTGGGGCCTGCTCCGCGACACCACCTACCTCGACCCCCTGGGCCTGGTGGGCCAGGGTGAGGTCCGTCTGCTCCCGCTGGGCCCGTCACCGTTGATGCAAGCGGCGCCGCAGCAGCTCAGGCGCGGGGGTGGGCCTGTTGGTAGGCGCTGCGCAGGCGGTCCACGGAGACGTGCGTGTAGATCTGGGTGCTCCGCGGGCTGGAGTGGCCCAGGAACTCCTGGACGCTGCGCAGGTCCGCTCCGCCGTTCAGCAGGTGGGTGGCGGCGCTGTGGCGCAGACCGTGCGGGGCGCTGTCCAGGCCCGCCGCCCGGAGGTGGGCGTGCACGTCCTCACGGGCCTGGCGTACACCCAGGCGGGCGCCGCGGGCACCCAGGAGGAGTGCGGCTCCGCTGGCACCGGCGGCCAGTTCCGGGCGGCCCCGGGCGGTCCAGGCGTCCAGGGCGTCCAGGGCCGGAGCGCCCACCGGGACCGTGCGTTCCTTGTCCCCCTTGCCCAGCACCCGCACGGTGTTCCGGGAGCGGTCGAGGTCGTCCAGGTCCAGGGCGCACAGCTCGGCGACCCGGATACCGGTGGCGTAGAGCAGTTCCACGACCGCGTGACGGCGCAGCTCCACCGGGGTCTGCGGCACGAAGCCCTCCAGCGCGGCCGCCGCCTGTTCCTCGTCCAGCACAGCGGGCAGGGAGCGCTGCTGGCTGGGCGCGGACAGACGGGGACCCGGGTCGGTGGCCAGGACCCCTTCGCGGTGCAGGAGGCGGGTCAGGGCGCGCACCGCCGCCACCCGGCGGGCCACCGTGGAACGGCTCGCCCCGGTGGACCGCGCCCGGGAGAGCCAGGCGCGGATCAGGGGGACGTCCAGGTCGGCCGGGGTGTGGCCGCGGGAGTCGAGATCGCGGAGGAGGGACCTGACGTCGGCCAGGTAGCCGCGCACGGTGTGCGGGGACCGGCCCAGTTCACTGGACAGGTGCGCGGCGAAGCGTTCCAGGACCCCGACGGAGGGTTCGGGGGCGGTCAAGCGTTCTCCCTGGGCAGGCAGGCGACGGCGTCGATCTCCACCAGGAAGCGCGGGTCGACCAGGCCGCTCACCTCCACCAGGCTGGCCGCGGGCCGGTGTCCGTCGGGCAGGGAGTCCAGGAGCGCGGAGCGGAACTCGTCCAGGTCGGCGATGTGCCGGAGATAGTAGGTCAGTTTCACCACGTGGCTCAGGTCGGCCCCGTGTCGAGCCAGGATGGCCTCCATGTTCCGGAAGATCTGCCGGGTCTGCCCGCCTGCGTCACCGACGACACCGCCGTCGGGGGCCTGCGGGGTCTGCCCGGAGACGAACAGGAGCGGACCGTCGGCCACCAGGGCGTCGCTGTAGGGTTTGGCCATAGCTGGACCGTACCCAACCCACGACACGGGTACCCCGGTGCGCGTCAGCCGGGCGGGACCCGTGCCGCTCCCTCCTTTCTCCAGCTGCTGCACGAAGGCCCCGGCCAGCGACTTCTCCGGTGTTCGGTGCCCGGCGGCCGGGAAGACACGCCACCAGGCGCGGCGGCCCAGCCGGGCGAGTCCGTGAACTCCCCGGTGTTCTCAACGGTCGGGCGAAACAGCGCAGAACATCTGCACCCCTGGTTCCGGGAGGGGATTCCTTTCCGGAGAAGAAAAACGCCGCATTAATGGGACACTGAAACGTTCGAAACTCTCCAGAAACCACCCGGAGTCGTTACCGGGATCGCTCCCAGTGCCACGGCAGGGCGCGGAGAAGCTTGTTAGGCGGCGCTCGGTTCCCATCTGCCGTCGAGCGTGTCGGAGGTGATCAGTAGGAGCTGGTTGTCGGCCCGCAGGATCGCCTCATGGAGTCTGCGCAGGACCGAGGTGGGATCGATGCCCAGCTCCCGGGCCAGGCGGATCCGGGCCGCGCGGTAGACCTCCAGTGCCTCGGCCTGGCGGCCCGACCTGTACAGCGCGAGCATCAGCAGGGCGAGCAGCCTCTCACGGTAGGGATGTGCGGAGGCGAGCTCCGCGAGTTCGGGAACCAGCCGTGCGTGGTGCCCCCGGTCCAGGTCGATTTCGATCCGTTCCTGGCTGGCCAGCAGCCGGAGTTCCTCCAACCGCCTGATCTCGTTCCCCACGACGCCGCTGTTGGGAATGTCGGAGTACGGTCTGCCCCGCCACAGCCCCGCGGCCCGGCCGTAGAGTTCGGCGGCCTGCCCCAGCTCGCCCTGGCTTCGAGCCCTGCGGGCGAGGGTCACGGTGGTCTCGAAATACCTCGCGTCGACCTGGGCGCTGCACAGCTCCATACGGTAGCCGAGGCCGTCCCGCGCCAGGCGGCCGCTGTCGCCCAAAGCCTTGCGCAGCCGGTGCACGTACACCTGCAAGGTGCTGCGGGCACCGCCCGGCGGGTTCCCCTCCCAGAGGGCCTCGGCCAGTTCGTCCAGGGACAGGCGGTCCCCGCCCTGGCTCAACAGCACCGCCAACAGGCGGCGCAGCATGGGGGCCCGGAGTTCAATGGGAACGCCGTCCCGATAAATCACGAGTGGGCCGAGAATGCCGAACTCAATCACGTCGCCTCCTGTCGGGAGATGCTTTACCCAACTCCATGTGTCCGGAACAGGCCAGCCTACTTATCACTTTCCGTGTCCAGTCATCGCCGGTGGTGACGTTTGTACGTGAAGAAAATAGGACGAATACCTCTTACGGTGCAACCGGGCAGTAATCGAGGTGTAAGTGGTTTCACCCATGCTGGGTCCAGCGCCGACCGAACCCAGGGAAGAAAGTGCGAGATGAACGCTAACGGGCGGCCCGCCGCTCCCCCAGAAGCATCGGCACCCTCTCCCCTGTGGTTGCCGATGACCTCGATGAACATGTTCGAACGCGGAGGGACCACCCTCGTCGCCGGTGAGGGAGTGCGCGTCCGGGACGACGCGGGCAACAGCTATCTCTCCGCGACCTCGGGCCTGTGGAACGTGACCTGCGGGTGGAACCACCCCGTGATCGTCGACGCCGTCTCCGAGCAGTTGCGCCGGTTCTCCTACGGGACCCTGTTCCGATACGACCACGACGTCGCCCGTACCCTCGCGGCACGGCTTCTGGACATCGCGCCCGGCCGCTTCGAGCGGGTCTACTTCTCCACCTCGGGGTCCTCCGCCAACGAGACCGCGGTCAAGGTGCTGCGCCGTTACCGCAGCCTCATCGGCCAGCCCGAACGCCGCCTGGTCGTCTCGTTCGACACCCACTCCTGGCACGGCACAGGCATCGGCGCCATGGCTCTGACCGGCGAGGACCTCGACCAGGAGGAGTACGGGGTCGACCGCCGGTGGAACCGTCTGCTCCCCTTCCCGGACTCGTTCGCCGCCGAGCGCGGGCTGGGGCCGGACGAGGCGGCCTGCCGAGAGGCCCTGGCCGAACTGGAACGGACCGAGGGAGACCGGGTCGCGGCGGTCATCGTCGAGCCGATCCTCTGTTCTGGCGGCGTCCTCATGCCGCCGGAGGGCTTCCTGGAGGAGGTCGCCGCTGCCACCGAACGGATGGGGGCCCACCTGATCGTCGACGAGGTGGCGACGGGTTTCGGCCGCACCGGAAGAATGTTCGGGGCCGAGCACACCGGTATCCGGCCGGACGTGGTCACCATGTCCAAAGGGATCAACAGCGGCTACCTCCCTCTGGCCGCCACGCTCTTCCCTGCCGAGGTCTACGAGGCCTACGAGAGCTCGGGGGCCTACCTCACCCACGGTGAGACCCAGTCCGGCAACCCCGCCGCCTGCGCCGCCGCGCTCGCAACGCTGGAGGTCGTGGAGAAGGAGAACCTGGTGCGGCGATCGGCCGAGGCCGGGGCCCGGTTGCGCAAGCACCTCGACTCCCTCCTCCAACTCGACATCGTCGGCGAGGTTCGCGGTGAGGGTCTGGCCCTGGCCGTGGAACTGGTGCGGGACTCCCGGAGCAGGGAGCCGCTGTCCCCGATGGAGATGGCGATGGTCAGCCATCTGTGCCAGCGCAACGGCCTCCTGGTCCATCTGAGCCGCCGGTGCCTCCTGCTGTTCCCCCCGCTCGTAGTCACCAACGCCGAAGTGGACGAGATAGCGGCCCGGCTGACCGGAGCGCTGAAGGCGGTGAGGTCGCGATGACAGCCACCAGTGCTGGAACCAACCCCCACTGGTGGGTGCCCACCAGAATCGACTTCGGTGCTGGCCGCCTACGCGACGTACCGTTGGAGGTCGAGCGGGCCGGCCGCCCGGTCGCGGTCATCGTCGACGAGCGCGCCGAGGCGGCAGCTCCCGGGATCGCACCACTGTTGGAGCGTCTCTCGCCCGAACTGCTCATCCGCCGTGCGGCCAGCACGCCGACCCGGCAGGAGGCCGAAGAACTCTCCAAGCGTCTGCGGGAGTCCGGTGTCCGCTCCGTCTGCGCGGTCGGCGGCGGAACGGTACTGGACCTGGCCAAGGCGGCCGCTGCCGCAGCTGCACTGCCCGGGCTGCTCTCGGGGTGGCGACCCGGCGGCGGATTCGTCCTCCCCCAGCCCGTGACGCGCGGCGGTCTGCCAGTGGTGGCGGTGCCCACCACCGCGGCGACCGGTAGCGAGGTCAACGCCAAAGCGAGCCTGGCCGACGGTGGAGACCGCCGTTTCCTGGTCCACTGGTCCCTGTTCCCCAGAGTCGCGGTGATCGACCCGATTCTGCACACGTCACTGCCACCCGCCCTGACCGCGGAGGGGGCCCTCGAAACGGTCGCCCGGCTCCTGGTCCCCATGGTGTCGGACCCGCCCACCACGGCCCTGCCCGACGAGATCGCGGTCGGCCAGATCAGAGCGGTGGTCCCGGCCGCGGACCGGGCCCTGGCCGATGGAGACGACCTTGAGGCGCGGGGCACAATCGCGCTGGCCGCCAGCGTCAGCACGTTCACTGTTCACCAGATCGGCCGCCACCAGCACTCGTTCTGGATTTGGTACCCGACGAACACACTCACCGCGCACGGCCTGCGCAAGGGCCCGGCCCTGGGTGTTCTGCTGACCCGGTGGGCGCGCCTGGTCGTCGACGGCGACAAACTGGCCGGGCACGCGGACCGGCTCGCGGATCTGGGCGGCCGCGCGCTGGGCCTCACGGGGGCTTCGGTCACCCCGACGCAAGCCGCCGACGCCCTGGTCGGCCTCCTGCGGCGGTGGGGTTTCCCCACCGAGTTCGAGGAGCTGGGCCTGGACACCACCGCCGAGGAGCTGACCGAGCAGACATGGCGGGCCTGGTCCGAGCCGCTGCAACCGAGGACGAGGGAGCAGGTGCGCGCTCTCTTCGAGGGCGCCTGACGCACCCCGGGACCGCAACACGGCCCCCTTTTCGAAGATGATCTTGCTACCAGGAGCAAGTTCGGCGCCGAACTTGCTCCTGGTAGCAAGATCACGGGGAATATGGGGGCTAAGGCGTCTCTGCCCAGGCGTGGGCCGGCACGCCAGGGTAGGACGTGGTCGTCCAGGTAGGCGTGGAGCGTGCTCGTAAGGGCGCCGGGGCCGGTCATCACACACCGGTCCTCGACGCCCTCGGGCGTGGGCGCAGGAGTTCCGAAAAGCTCCCGTCAACGATTTATTAGAGCGGTACCTCCAGTGAGGCCCCCACGTGGGCGGCCACACCGATCGGTGCCACGCACATTGTGGAGGCGTCGGGCAACTCCAGGTTCCCCTCGATCCCCGGGCCGTCGTAGGCACAGAGCGGGAAGGTTCCCAAGCCCCGGTCCGCCGCAACCAGTGCCGCCGCCTGCAAGGCGACGCCGGTGGCGACGGCCCCCACCCTGAAGGCGCCCGGCCCGTGCTCCTGGACCAGCGCGGGCAGGTCCAGGACCGGTACCACCACCCCGGCGAGCGAGAGGTTGAGTCGGTGGCCCGGAGCCCCGATCCGGGTGGCCACCCGCGGGTCCTTCGGCGGTACCAGTTCCCCGTAGCCGCCCAGCGGCGCCAGTACCGAGTCGACCGCGGCAGCCACCGGTGCGAGGTCGTCGGCTGACGGCGGCGGCGCCACGAATCCGCCTACCGGACTACGGCGGCGCAGCATGGCCCGCTCAGGGTCACGGGGCATCGTGATCTCGCCGAACTCCAGTTCCGGCCCCGGCGCGGACCGGCGGGCGGCCATGAGGACGTCCTGGGGGTAGCGGTCGGGAACCGGCGGCACCCGCACCGGGGCCGGCTCGCTCGCGGGCGCGACCTCGTGGGTCGGCCCGACTGTGACGACCGCGAAGGCGATCTCGGTCTCGTCGCCGAGCTCCAGCAGATACTCGATCTCGTCGTCGGCGAAGGACAGCCGGGGAGCGCACTCCCAGCCCAGGTCGCGACCGGCGATCAGCAGCTGGGCCAGTGTGTGGCCGGTGTCCAGCAGGTGCAGCCGGTGGGCGAACTTCCCGTACCGGCCGGTGGTGCGCTCCAGCCGGGTCGTCAGCACGATGGTCAGGTCGGAGACCGGTCCGCCCAGGGCCCGCGCCAGCCGGGGCCGCGGATCGCCGGTGGTGACACGCGTCAGCGCGTGGTGGACGGGGTTGTAGCGATGGGCGCCGGTCGGCAGCCCCGGCACCCCGCCCGAGAGCAGCCACAGATCGACCGGGTAGGCCGCACCGCCGCTGGCGACGAGCCGGAGCAAAGTGGTCATCACGTGCTGTTCGTCGAAGCCCCACCCCGGAGCTCCGGTGGGCAGGAAGGCCCGTGCCCCAGAGACGGTCAGGAAGCGGTGCCGCGCGAGACCGTTGCCGGTGGCCAGCATGCGGGAGATCCGGTCGACCGGTCCGGCTGGCCGGCGGACGGGGCGGGGCAGGGGGTGCTCACCGATGCCCGGTCGGCCCGCCCTCGTCGGATAGAGCTGGTACGCCCCCGACACCTGTGGCAGCTCGCGGTCGGCCAGGTAGGCCAGGACGGTGTCCCGGTCGGCGTCGGTCGCGTTCGTGCGCTCGGCCGTGCTCATGAATGCCCTTCTACGAGTTCGGTCTTGCCCGCGGCCACCATCGCCACGGCGTCGACCCCACAGGCCTGCTCCACCGCGTCGGCGACGACATGGCAGTACAGGAATCGGTCCACCGGGCGGATGCCGATCCGCGCCAGGTGCAGGTACAGCAGGTTCAGCGCCACCCGGTAGCGGAGGAACCAGGGGGCCTCGCGGAGGGTCTGCTCGAAGTCCCCGGAAGCGCGCAGGGTGCGGTGGAAGGCGCTGTGGCGCGTCTGTTCCACTGTCGCGCCGCCGCCCTCACCGCCCCCGCCGGTCGCGATCGGCCCGTCGAGGTCGAGCCGGCCGTCCGCGAGCAGCGGTCGGGCGTCGTCGGCGGCCCTGACGAGCTCCCGGCCCACGGACGCGGTCAGCGGGTCCACGTGGGAGGCGGGCCCCTCGGCGTGGGCCCGTACCCGGCGCACCAGGGGGTCGCGCAGTCGGGCCGAGCGTTCGTCGAAGAGCGACCGGACCGCCCGCGGATCCGGGCTGCCCATGATGTGCGCCTCGGCGTGGGAGCGGTAGGAGACGAAACCGCGTTCGAGGTAGCCGCCCACCTGCCGCGCCATGAGCAGCATCAGGTCGACGACGTGGGTGCTCTGCGGGGGGCCCTCGCCCACCGCTATGGTGAGCGCGGCCTCGCCGGTCCGCTGTTGGAAGCCCTCGAACAGCTCCACCGCGTCGTGCGTACCGAGTACGTGCAGGCGCGGGTCGTGCGGCTCCTCCTCGACGGTGTTGTCGGGTTGCTGGGGTTCCAGCGGGCCGTGCTCCCGTTCCCGTTCGGCCAGTTGCCGGTAGGTCTCCCGGAGCGGCTCGGGGTCGAGCACGGTGGTGGACGGGTGGGCGGCGAGCGCGGGCCGGAGGTGGCGTTGCGCGGCGGGTCGCACGATCCGCTCCCAGGCGGCGTCATCGGCGTCCACGACGATCCTCAGGTGCGGTCCCCGGCGCCAGTGCCGTGTCCAGAAGGCGGGTAGGCCCGCGGCCGCCAGTTCCCCGATCAGCGGTCGTACCCCGGACCGCAGCAGCGGCGCGGGGTCGGGGTCGTGGTAGGCGACCCGGAGCCGCCGGGAAGCCGTCACGGCTTCACCGACACGGTCTCGGCCAGGGCCAGCCTGAGCAGTTCCATCACCAGTGCTTCACGTTCCATGTGAACCCCGAGTCGGTTGTTGTGCATGTGCAGCGCGGAAAGAGTCACCATCCCCCGGTCCAGGTCTTCGATGTCGTGCGGTGCGCTGCCCTCGGGCGGTCTCAGCAGACCACGCGCCGCTACGTCCCCGAGCCCGTCCTGGAGCCGCCGACAGGCCGTCAGCCACTCCCCCTCGCCGCCTGTGGGCTTCGCGGTCAGGGCGTGTCGGACGAGCTGGCGGACGCGTTCCCCGGAGCGCTGCCACGACTGGTCGACGATCCCCTGCCACCGGGCACCGATCCGTTCACCGATCCAGCGCCCGACCATGTGATCGACGAACCCGTGCGCCCAGTCCGCGTCACCGACCGCCGCCAGTCCGCCGGCCATGCACCACACGGCGCGGGCCACGGAGTCGGTCGGGGTTCCGGCGTAGGCCAGGGCGTCACGGCTCGACGCGGTGAAGAACTCCTCGACGTGCTCCATGGCCTCGGGGCCGCCGTACATCCCGGTCTCAGGCCGGTACTCCTCCCAGGTGAGGGTGTTGTCCGGCAGCAGGTCGCCGCCCGACTCCTCGCCCGGCTCACCGATCAGACCGACGAGCCGCCGGTACTCGGCGGGGTCGGCGCGGGTTCGCGAGGGGTGCGTGCGCACCAGTTCCGCGAACCGGTCCCGGACCTGTCGGCGCGCGAACTCACGGTGAGCGGGGTCGGGCACCCGGAGGCGGAACCTGACGTGCGGCCCGCCGGTCCAGTAGCGGACGTAGAACCAGCGCGGGGCCCGGTCGCCCAGCGCCCGCACGGTCGGCGCGACAACGGAGGTGACCACCTCCGACGGGTCCTGGTGGTAGTAGCAGTGAGCGGCGATCCAGCTGCTCATGGGCGGTCCCCCGGTAGTTCGACGGCGTACTCCACGACCCGTTCAGGGCCGAACACGGCCGGCGCGGCCTCCTGGAACAACAGCAGGTCCCGCCCCCTGGACAACCGGGCCAGTTCCTCGGCGCCCCACCAGGAACACAGGTCCAGCGGGCGAGGCCTGCGGTCCTTGGCCTTCTCCATGACCCGTTCGGTGGAGTCGACGGTGTCGGCGGCCCGCGCGAAGACGATGTCGGGCAGTCCCAGTTCCCGGACCCCGCGGCGGAGGCGGGCGAAGCGGTCGAAGTCGTCGCCCCCCTCGCCCGGATCCAGCTCCGCGCGGGGCACGATCCAACTCCGGCGCTCCATGAGGACCCCGCCCACCCGCAGCCGCGGCAGGACCGAGACCTCGGACGGTCGAGGGTCCACGTGCAGAGCGCGGGCCCGGCCGACCAGAGCCCACGCCTCGGACATGGGTGTGGTCAGGTCGAGCAGGAAGCGCAGTACCGGCGGGAACCAGTACCGGCCCATGGTCCCCCGGTGGATGAGGCGCACCGGGCGGTCCTCGGGGCGCCACCACAGGTCCGGGAGCCCGGTCCGGTCCAGTCGGATCTCCAGGTCGGCGGGGCGCACGCGCCGCTCCGCGGGCAGGGAGGGGACGCACCCGGGCCAGACCAGCTCGTGGGCGGCGTAGGGCGCCACCCGGTTGAGGGAGCTGCGGAACAGGCCCGCCACCTCGACGAGAAGGGGCCCTGCCTCGTCCCCCCGCGGTGCGGGCGAACCTGACCAGCGGCGGACCCGCGAGCCCGCCGTCCCGTGTCCGGGAGCGGCCGCGTTGAAGGCCACGGTGCCATCGGCCAAGGGCTGGAGGAAAAGGGTCGTGGGGTGGTCGCGGGGCAGCCAGGCGGGCAGGGCGTCGAGCAGCCGGTCCACGGCGTCGGTGTCGGCGTCGAAGCCGGGGCCGCAGTCAAGCGGCGGGGTGAGGAGCTCCAGCAGCCCGCTCTGGATCCGGCGCAGCTCCTCGACCCCAGGCACACCGCTGTCCGCCAGGTAGAAGGGGTTGTCGCGCAGCCCGCGCAGCCGGGCCCTCTCCGGCCACCCGTCCGGGGAATCGCCGGGGGAATCGTCCTCGTTCCAGGCCAGCCATGCCTCCAACAGCCCCACACGGGCGCCGTCCCCGAACCGGCGCCGGAGCAGCTCCGCGATGGCCAGACGGCCGGGCAGGGCACCGTCGAACACCGACACCAGGCGCCGGACCCGGTGCAGGTCGTCGTCGAGCGCCGACCAGTCCGGGGTCCGGGGCGGGGAGGGCCAGCTGGGCAGGACGTCCTCGTAGCACAGGTACTTGCCGGGGATCAGGGACGCATCGCCCCCGACGGCGGTCATGGCCTCCCCGACCCTCGCGCGCAGCCGGCCCAGGGACCGCCACCGGTCCGCCGGCGCCTCGGCGGCCTCGGCCTCGCGGACCGTATCGCCGACCCGCCGGATCGGGGAGTCCGGCGGCAGCCCGAGGCGGTCGGCCGCCTCGGTCAGCAGGTCCGGCGCCTGGTCCGGCACGCCGAGGTCGCTCTGCAGGACCCCGGCCGTGACCAGCCGGCCGAGCATCGCCTCGGCCTCGGTAGCCGCCGCACCGAACTCGGTGGTGAGGAATCCGGTGAGCTCGGCCGGGGAGGCGCCGTCCCGGGCCCGCCGGACCAGCGCGAGCAGCCACGGGCGGGCGGGGACCCCCACGCAGCGCCCGTCCGCGTGCGCGACCACGGCACGCTCCCCCGTGAGGGTCAGGGTCGGGTTGGTGCGCAGGAACAGCGGTCCGTGCTCGGACACCAGAAGGCGCTCCAGCTGGAACTCGACCTCGGCGTTGAGTTCCAGGCGGCGGGAGAGCCCGGCCGGGGCCGGGACCTGATACGCCTCCGGAGCGCCGGGCACGCCCTCCCCCGCGGCCCCGCCCGCGGCGGGAAACGGCCCGGCGGTGGTCAGGGTGGAGAAGGGGCTGGTCTTCAGGGCGGTCCGCAGCACGTAGTTGACCACGCGCCTGCGGGTGTTGAGGTGTTCGGGCGCGTCCGGAGGGCCCGAGAGCCACGCCTCGACGTCGGGGAACAGAGCGTCGCTGGCCATCGCTAGGGCACGTCGGAAGTCCGGGTCCCCGACCAGGCCGGCCAGTCGGTGCTCGGCCTGGGACCTCTCCGCGCGAAAAGACGCACGGGCCCGCTCCCGGCCCCGGGCCAGCGCTTCGTGGTCGGAACCCAGCTGGCCGAGGAGTTTGCGCGCCGGTTCCGGCAACCGGGTCAGGGCGTCCTGCGGCAGTGCACCGGGAGCTCGGCCGTTGTGCACCGCCCGGCGGCAGGCCAGCAGCGCCCGGCGCACGGTCCGGTCCTCGCAGCCGCCCACCGCCGTGTGGATCAGGTCCGCCAACTCCTCGCCCCGGCGGCCCAGGTCCCCCCGGAGGGCGTCGAGGTCGTTCAGAAGGCGGGCAGTGCCGGGCAGCTCGCCTACCCGTGCGCTGCCGCTGGGCAGGCCCGCTACGCGTACGACGATCAAGGCCGCACCCTCATCCCCAGGTGCCAGGGCGCGTTGGGCTCGCCCAGTACCAGAAGAAACACCGGTATCTCCCGTTCACCGTCCAGCCCCAGCAGGCGGGCGCACTCGTCGGCGTCGTAGCTGTTGGTCACCCGCGCGGACAGGCCTTGTGCGGCCGCGGCCAGCGAGACCCGCTGCGCCACCACTCCGGTGAGCAGCTGGGTCGCCCGGAAGGCACGCCTGGGGTGGTGTTCGAGCAGCCGCGCAGTGTCCGCGGTGACCGCTACCATCAGCGGCGCGGTCCGTACGTTGATCTCCGTCCGCCACACGTCCATGGTCTGGAACGGGAGGCGCAGGTCTGCGCGGCTCACGGTGCGCAGAGCGCCGTCCACGTAGCGGTAGTGCCCCTGCGGCAGATCGGTGACCGCTCCCGCGATCACGTGCAGCCCCACCTCGGGCGGGGCCGCCTCGTGCCACAGGTCATCGGCGTCCGGCCGGACCGCGTCGAGCAGGATGTCGGCCACGACCCCCAGCGGCACCGGCTTGGCGGCAGGCAGGAACACGTCCGGGCCGGAGTCGCGGCGCAGCACCGCCGCCCCCGTGTCAGTTCCGCTCTCCTGCCGCAGCGGCGCCAGCGGCAGGTCGGTGTCGCAGCCCGCCGCCGGTTCAGCACCGGCCAGCGGGGGACCGGCCGCCGCCCTGACCGGTTCCAGCTCCGCCGGGTCGTGCAGCCGCGAGGCCCGCTCGACCGCCAGGGTCCGGTGGCTCAGCACCGGTTCGAGGCCGCTTCCGCCAGCCACGGGGACCACGGTCCGCCTCGGCGGAACCGGAGCCGCCGGGCGGTAGCCCGGCTCAGTCGGAGCGTTTGCGCGGTCCCACAGCGGCAGGAGGGCCAGAACGGACTCGGAGTCGTCGTCGGGCAGCGCCAGCAGTTCGGCGAGGGCCTCGTCGAGGAAGCGGAGCCGCGTGTGGCCGCCCAGGCCCAGGGCCGAGGCCACGACCCGGAGGTTGCCCAGGACCAGCCCGGCTTCCTGGGTGGCCAGCCGGTAGGCGTAGTTGCGGTACCGGAAGGCGGTCTTGCCCAGCCTCGCCGTGACGATCAGCACGGTCCGCGCTCCGTCGAGCCGTGCCGCCGAGGCGGCGGCCAGGTCGGACCGTCCCACGTCCTCGCGCAACTCGGAGAGCTCGTGATGCGCCGGGTCGTAACGGTGGACCCCGCCCGGCGCCGCGTCCGACCACACCGCCAGCTCCACCGGATAGAAGCACCGGGCCGAGGCCACCGTCCGGTGCCAGGGCCACTCCACCTGTGGGCCGATGTCCATCCGGGAGAAGCCGTAACCGTAGAACAGCAGCTCGCCCAACCGCTCCAGGTCCGACACGTGGCCGGGGCCGGCGCGGTCGGCGCCGGCTCCGGGGGGCGTCTGCTCCTCCCGGAGCGCGGCCCCGAGCGGGCCGATCCGGTGACGCGGCCCGGCGGGGAGCCGGAACCTGCGCCGCGGCTCGGCGGGGCGGGTGAACAGCGGGGGGCGGGCGGGGTCGTCGAGCCCGCCCTGCCCCTGCGCGTGGATCGCCTGCCACCGGTAGTGCACGTCGTACAGGTACTCGCGTACCAGGGCCGCGTCCCCGTCGCCGGTCACGGGTACCGCCGTTGTGTTCGGATGGGTCCTCGTCATGGGAACGGGTGCGGGTCGGGGTTCACATCGTCGAAGCCCTGCTCGGCCGCCGCCTCGAACACCCGGTCGAGCCCGCGCACGCGGCGGAACCTGTGCCCGAAGGTCATCGGCAGCATCCCCGGGACGATTACCTTCACGCAGAACAGGCCGCCCGCCCGGTGTTCGGGGGTGGTCTGGTCGACCACCAGAACCTCCAGACCGTGCTGTCCCAGCCGCTCGACGGTGTCGTCGAGCAGAGCCTTCAGGTCGGTCGGCTCGCCCGTGTGCAACCGGGGATCCGGTGCGGCCATCGACCGCTCGGGGCCACCGAACAGGAACGCCAGGCGGTCCTGGGCCTCGGGCCGACCGTTGAGCTGGCTGTGGTGCAGCATCGACGTGCACAGGTCGCCGTCGTCGACCATGCGACGGGCCAGGTCCTGGACCTCGGCTGGCTCGTCCTGGTGCTGGGCGATGATCGGGGCGAGTTCCAGGAGCCCGGCCGCTACCGCCTCCTCCATGTCGAAGTGGGACGCGGCCGCGCACAGGAAGCGGGCGTACCCGTCGCGTTCCTGCTCGTCGACGACCCCGATCCACACGCTGGGGACGCCGTGCTCGGCCGTGGTGTCCCAGGCGTGCACCGTGTACCCGGTCAGCCGCTCGATCCGCTCCAGCAGGAGGGGAACCGTGGTGCCGCGGGCAGTGCCGAGGTCGATCCGCTCCGGAGTGCGGCGCGAGTACCAGGTCATCAGGAAGGCGTCACGCTCGATGACCTCCATCAGCCCGTGCAGGATCGTCTCCGGCATCGAACCGCCGACCGCGCAGCCGTTGGAGACCTCGTAGAGGAACCGGGGGCGGTCCGGGCGGACCAGGCGGGTGCGGTAGTAGGCGTAGGTCTCCGGCACGAGCACCGGTGCGTCACGGGTCAGGGACCTGCCCCAGACCCAGTCCAGCTCCGACTCCTCGGTCCACCGCTGCCAGGGGAAACCCTCCTCGTCGTAGCGGTGCTCGTCGTGCAGGCCCAGCCGCCGCAGGTCGAGCGCCTCGGGAAGGTCCCGGTAGGCGCCCGTGACCACGCTCCGGTGGCCGGACGGGCTCATCCCACCCCAGCGTTCGACCGCCTCGGCGACCGCGGCGGCACCCGACTCCCGGTAGGAGGGGGTGCGCCCGATGCCCTGTTCGACGTCGGTCGAGTTGCGCAGACCCAGCGGCGCGGTCATGTTCGGGAACACGCCGCCGCCGTACTTGAAGAGGGTGCGCACGAGGCCCATGTCCCGGTCCACGTAGGTCGGGAGGAAGGACTCGTCGTCCACTAGGGACTTGGTCCGCATGGAACCCGGCTTGCGGGACAGCGAGGCGCTCGGCATGAGCACCTCGGTGTCCTCGGGGTTGTCCTCGGGAAGCGCACCGCACACGGCGCACAGCGGGTCCGGCAGGAGCACGGCACGCCGCACGCCGAGGCCGACCAGCCGCACCACCATCACCGGCAGCCGGTCCCCGGCCTCCCGGTCCAGCTCGATGAGCCTGCTCGCGACCTGGGCCGCGAGCCCGGCGTGGAGGCCGGTCAGCGCCGGCGGCCGCCACCGGCGTAGGAGCTCCGGGTCCCGCCGGTCGATCTCGGCCATGGGCTCGGGGAACTCCCGGGCCAGCAGAAGACGCGACTCCAGACACTCGGGGCACCCGGGGCGGCCCTCACGGACCACCGGGCCGATGTAGAGCCGGTCCCGGCGCGCGAGCACCGGCAGTACCGGTCCGCTCCCGGCGGGGATCTGCGGCAGTACCCCGGCCTCGCCGACCACCACCGTGTACTCCGGCGGAACCGCGGCACGCAGGGCCTCGGCAAGAACACCGGTCCCGACCACGGTCGGGGCCGCCGTCATCGACTCGGTCACAGCTCCACCACCCTGACCAGGTGCGGCGTTGCCGTCCGCAGGGCCGGCTCACCGTCCAGTTCCACGGCTCCGAGCCGTATCCCGCGCGCGGCCAGCAGTTTGACCGCACCCTCCGTCGTCAGCAGGTGTCCGTCCAGTGCAGCGGCCGTGCCCACCGGTTCGGGCATCCTGTCCGGGGGCGGTGGCGCGGTGCCCGGTTCCGGCGCGCACTGCACCGCCGTGGTGGCCCGGATCAGGGCCAGCTCGGCGGCGCTCGCCAGGTCCTTGCCCGAGGCCCGTGCCAGCGGCTGGCCGCCGGTGGCGACCAGGACTGTCGGCAACTCGGCGTCCAGCTGGAAGAGGCGTACGGTCGACCGGGTCAGCAGGTCCAGTCGGTGCGCCTGTTCGGCGACGGCTTCGGGGAGGTCGTCCCGACCGATCAGCGGGGCCTCCTCCGGGACCGGCACGGCCCGTTCGGCCGCGTAGTCGAACACCGCCTGGGAAAGCGCGCTCTCACGGTCCAGCGCGGCCCCGATGCCGGGAACGTAGGGGTGCCGGATTCCCACCGGAGCGACCACCGGCCCCGGCTCGCCACTGACGAGGTCCCGGGCGGGCCCGCTCGACGGATGGGCGGCGGCCAGGCGGCCGAGCGCGGCCAGCGTGGCACTGTGCCGGGCCTCGACGAAGGCGTCGGCCGCACCGAGCACGTCGCTGGTCTCACCGCCCTTGACCATGCGCGCCACGGCGACCCGGAGCGGCAGCTGGACCGGGTGCTCCTCAATCTCCAGGAAGGGGCCGGTCAGCGCGTCGAACAGCTCGGCCGCGGCCCGGGAGAACGACTCGCTGTCGACCGGTGCCGACGACTCCCGGGTCCCGGGCGCCGCGTCGGAGCCGACCGCGAGCACACGCCCGGTCTGGGACTCCAGGGTCTGCAGGTCGATGCGCTCCACTTCACCGGCGACCGGTTCCGGGTAGGCACCGGTGACGGCCCGAAAGACCGAGAAGAGCGCAGTATTAGCGGGTACTCCCACGGCGGGACCGCGCAGCCAGGTGGAGGGGCCCACGGGTAGCGCCCCGGTGTCGGTCAGCCTCGTCTTGGCGTCGGCCCAACCGGCGGCGCCGCCCGGAACCGGGCCCACCCACGCCGTGTCCCGGGTGACCAGGACCGGCAGCAGGGGTGCGGTGCAGGCGTCCGCGACGGTGTCGACCAACGCCGGGTCCTCGGTCAGCACGACCACGAAATCGGCGGCGGCCACGCTCGCGGCGAGGTCAGCGACCGGGGTCTCGACGAGTTCGAGCGAGGGGTCCTCCTCCCTCAGCGCCTCGACGTCGGCGGCGCGCGAGGCGCGGGCGCCGGCATCCTCCGCGGAGTCGACGACCTCCACCCGGCGACAGCCCAGGTGCCAGGCGGCGCGTGCGGCGGAGTCGGCGAGCGGGGCCTGGCCAACGACCACGAGACGGGTGCCGCGCCAGCGCTCGAACCGGGCGGGCCCGGACTCGCACCGGAAGTCCACGTAGGCGATCTCTGCCTGGTAGCGCGTCAGTTCCGACTCGGTCAGCGTGTGCGGCAGGTCGTCGCCGACGTCCCGTACGAACCCGTTGCGTTCGAGCAACGCCACCAGGTCACGGGCCATCTTCTGATGTGCGGGGGACAGCCCGGAGACCAGGTCGTCGAGCTGCGCGGAGCCGTCCAGGCTCGGCGCCAGCAGTTCCACCCACTGATAAATCGATCCACCGCGCAGATTCACCGATCGAACGCTGTCGATGATGAAGGCCCCGTCGGAGGTAGGGACGTAGTAGACGTCTGGCCGGAGTTTCGGTCGCATCCGCGCCCTTCTCTTCTCTCTCACCGTTGCGAGGGGACGGCCCCGGCACGGGGAACCGCGCCGGGACCGTCCCACCGGGTCAGCTGCAGCAGCAGCACGGGCAGCAGCTGCAGCAGCTGCAGCAACCGCCGCCACCGGAGGCGCCGACCTCCATCATGGCCAGCGTGGAACCGAGCGACTCGATACCACCGGGGGAGTCAGTACCGAAGCCGAGGACGCCCTCGCTGCTGGTGCTGAACTCCTCGACCGGAAGGTCACCGAGGCCAGCGGAAAGCTGGTCAGCCTTGATCGACATGGAAACCGTTCCCTTTCCTTGAATGAACCGCCGAAACCGAAAGGTGTCGGCGTGCAACCATGATCCCCGCACCTACTTACAGCACGCCTACACCGGGTTTGCACCTTCGTTCGGGCCGCACGGAAAGCATCCGGATAATGGATCCGTGTGTTTGAAGGCGCGCCCGGCACGCCTGGTCCGCAGCGGCTCCGGTCCCGAACACGGGACCAGCAGGCCGATCGGAGAATCTGCCCCGACCGGCCCGCCAGCCCTCACTCCGTCAGACCGGGCCGCTCACCGCTGCGGCCGCCAAGCAAACGCCCAGTCTGACGTATCAACTGCAGCAGCAGCACGGGCAGCAGCTACAGCAGCTGCAGCACTCACCGCTGCCCGAAGCGCCGACCTCCATCATGGCCAGCGTGGAACCGAGCGACTCGATACCACCGGGCTGGTTGGCACCGAAGCCGACGACACCCTCACTGCTCGCGCTGAATTCCTCAACCGGGAGGTCGCCGAGGCTACTGGAGAGACCCTTGGCGTCAATGGACATAACTTTCCTCCTTTCTTCTTCGAAGCATTGACCAGATGTCGAGTGATCGACGCTCTTCACTGTCCCTGATCGCATTTACAGCACGCCTACTGCACGCTTTATCCGGACTGAAGTCGGCCACGGCGCATGCTGCCCCACCACGCTCCGGGCCCATCACCGCTCGCCTCCTCGCCCGTACGGCGGCGCCCCGCGGGATGCGCGGCGCCGCCGTCGGATCAGACCGGAGGCATCCGCGGACTCCTCGCGGGGAGGCGCCAGCCGGCCTCGCAGCGTTCCACCAGACCCGCCGCGGCCAGTAGACCCAGTGACCGCATGGCGTCCGGCAGGTCCTGACCGCACTTCCTGGCCACCGTGGCGGGGCCCAGGCCCTTGCGGGTGACCGCGGCCAGGACCTCCGCGGTCCCCTGGTCCAACGCGGCCGGGACCAGCAGCGGCCCCGGCTCCTCCGGTTCGGCCTCGCCCAACGGGACGATCTGCTCCACCACCTCGTCCGCCCGGGTGACGCAGACGGCCTTGCCCTCGCGGAACAGGCGGTGGCAGCCCACCGACATCGCGGAGGTCACCGGGCCGGGCACGGCCATCAGTGCCCGATGCAGTTCGACGGCGTGGGCGGCGGTGTTCAGGGCCCCGCTGCGCCTGCCCGCCTCCACCACCACTGTGCCGGGGGTGAGCGCGGCGATGAGCCGGTTGCGGACCAGGAAGTCCGGGCCGCGCGGGGTGCGGCCCACCGGCCACTCGCTGACCAGCACCCCCTTGCCCGCCACATCGGCGAACAAGGCCGAGTGCGCGCTCGGGTAGTGCACGTCCAGCCCGCAGGCCAGCACCACCACGGTTGCGCCCACCGTGTTCGCGGCCCGGTGCGCGGCCCCGTCGATCCCCAGGGCCCCGCCGGAGACGATCGTGAAGGAGCGCCCGGCCAGGTCGTAGGAGAGCTCCGAGGCCACGTGCAACCCGTAGGAGGTGGCGGCCCGTGCTCCCACCACCGACACCGCCCGCAGGCACAGGTTGCGCAGGTCGCCCCGGCCCCGGACCCAGAGCCCGTAGCAGAGCCGCCCGCCCGGAAGCTCGTCGAGCCGCCCGGGCCACTCCGGGTCGCCCGGGGCGACGAACCGCACCCCGGCCTCGGCCGAGGCGTCGAGCAACCGGTCCGGATCCGCCTTCCCGGACCGCGCCGACCAGCGCTGCCAGCGCAGCAACAGGTTGCCAGGCAACTCGCCCCCGAACGGCGGAGCCCCGGGCGGCGGTCCCCCGGAGACCAGAGCCGACCACACCGCCCCGGCCCCGTGCTCGGCGACCATCGTCCCCAGCCACGGGTCGCTCGGCGGCCCCACCGCCGTCAGACACACCCGCGCCCGCACCTCGTCCTCGTCCCCCACACGACCTCCCACCACTCCGGCCCCACCGACTCCCCTGCACGCCCCGCGTCCATGTCCGGCCCCGGGTCTTCGGGGGTCCTCGTCGTCGTCTCGGGCCCGCGCGGTCATGACCAGACAGGCCACAGCCAGGACGAGGATCAGGTCGAACGTCACCAACGTGAACACGAGGATCACGAGCTCCGGGCCGGGGCGCCACAACTCCGTGAGTACGGCGTCCACCGGCGTCACCAGGCCCTTCCGGACCACAGGGCGTAGGCGTAGGCGGTCTCCTCCTCGCCCGGGCGGTCACGGCCCACGAGGTCGGCCAGGGTCCAGGCGACCCGGAGTGCACGGTCGACACCCCGGGCGCTGATCTGACCCCGGTCCATCGCCCGGCCCAGCACGCGCAGGGCCGACTGCTCCACCGGGAAGTCCCGGCGTAGGCGGGCCCCGGGGATAGCCGCGTTGGTACTCCACGGGGTGCGCTCCAGCCGCTCCCGGGCCCGGCTGCGGGCCTGCGTCACCCGGGCCGCCACGGTTTCGGAGGACTCCGCGAAGGCCCGGTCGGCGAGCAGCTCGGCGCGGGCCACCGGCTGGAGGTCCACCTTGAGGTCGACCCGGTCCAGCAGCGGACCGGACAGCCGGGACAGGTAGCGACGCCGATCGCCCGCCGGGCAGGTGCAGAGGTTGCCCGGTTTGGCGCAGGGGCAGGGATTGGCCGCCATCACCAGTTGGAAGCGGGCGGGGAAGGCCACTGTGGAGGAGGCGCGGGCGATCACCACCTCGCCGCGCTCCAACGGTTCGCGCAGCGAGTCCAGCACCCCGCGGCCGAACTGCGGCGCCTCGTCGACGAACAGGATTCCGTGGTGGGCCTTGGACACCCAGCCCGGCTGAGGGTTCCCGTGGCCGCCCCCGATGATCGAGGCCCGGCTGGAGGTGTGGTGCGGTGCGGCGAAGGGCGGCACGGTGACCAGCGGGGCGCCCGGCGGCAGCAGCCCGGCCACCGAGTGGATCGCCGTGGTCTCCAGCGCCTCGGCCGAGGACAGGGCGGGCAGCACCGTAGGCAGGCGCTCCGCAAGCAAACTCTTCCCTGTTCCGGGCGGGCCCAACATCATCAGGTTGTGGCCGCCCGCCGCGGCGATCTCCACCGCCCGCCGGGCCACCGGCTGGCCCAGTACGTCGGCCAGGTCCGGGCCCCTGTCCCCCGTCTCCTCCCGGGCCGGTCCCGGTTCCTCGGGGTTCTCCGGTTCGTCTCCCCCGCGCAGCCAGTCGCAGAGCTGCGCGAGGTCGGCTACCGCGGTGACCTCCACCTCGGGGACCAGGCGGGCCTCGGCCGCGTTGCCGGTGGCCACCACGAATCGTTTGAACCCCTGGTCGGCGGCGGAGACCATGGCGGGGAGTACCCCGCGCACGGGGCGGGCCCGGCCGTCCAGGCCGAGTTCGGCCAGGAGCACGGCGTCGGAGAGCCGGTCCGCGGGCACCTCACCGGCCGCGGACAGGACGGCGCCAGCGATGGCCAGGTCGAAGAGGCTGCCGGACTTGGGCAGGCTGGCCGGGGAGAGGCTGATGGTGATCTGCCCGCTGGGCCAGCTCTCGGAGCTGTTGGCCACGGCCGCGCGGATCCGGTCGCGGGCCTCGCGCAGGGCGGCGTCGGGCAGACCCACCAGGGTGACTCCGGGGTCGCCGCCGCCCAGGTGGACCTCCACCTCGACGATGTGCCCCTGCACGCCCAGCAGGCTGACGCAGTAGGTGCGGGAGAGGGACATCAGGTCATCCCCCGCTCGTGGGAGACGAACACCCGGCCGCCGACGACGAGCACACAGACCCCGTCGATCCGCAGCGGGAACGGCGGGCAGCGGTACTGTTCGGCCCAGGACCGGGCCAGTGCGCGCAGGCGGCGCCGCTTGTCCGCGGTGATGGCTTCCACAGGATGGCCGTGCCGCAGCGAGGTGCGGGTCTTGACCTCGGCGACGACCAGGACCGGCCCGTCCCTGGCCACGATGTCGATCTCCCCGGCCCTGCCCGGGGCGCGCCAGTTACGGGACACCACCCGCATCCCGGCGCGTTCCAGGTACGCCGCGGCGAGTTCCTCGCCGCGGCGTCCCGTCTTCCTTCGGTACTCGGCCCACCGATCCACCGGAGACCACCTCCCGATGACAACGGTCGGTCATCGGGAGGTGGCGCACCAGGGGTCAGTTTTTTCTGTGGATAACTTCCGCCGCGGAGCGACTCGACAACAGGGAACAGAAGGGGTCGTTCCCAGGTCACAGCCCTACTCGGCGGAACCTCTACTCACTGGGGCGTCCACCATCGGTAGGGGGCATCTCGAGGTCGGACTTGGTAATTTCCTCGACGTTCACGTCCTTGAACGTCACCACGCGCACGTTGCGCACGAACCGGGCGGGACGGTACATGTCCCAGACCCACGCGTCCTCCATCACGACCTCGAAGTACATCTCCCCGTTCTCGGTCGAGCGGGGCTGAAGGTCCACGTGGTTGGTGAGGTAGAAACGCCGTTCGGTCTCCACCACGTAGCCGAACAGGCCGACGACGTCGCGGTACTCGCGATAGAGCTGGAGCTCCATCTCGGCCTCGTACTTCTCCAGGTCCTCAGAACTCATGTGCGCGCTCGCTTTCGTCAGCACTCTCCGGTCATGGTGTGCCGGTTCCCCTCACGTGGACACCGCGGCCGTCCAGCTTGTTCCCGCCGATGGACCCGGGCCACGTGTTCGAAGAACGCCGATACGATCCGAGATCCATCATGCGTCACGGAACGCACTTTTGTGCCCCGTCGAGCGGATTTCCTTGGACGAATCAATCACCCGGACCGGAGGAAACGCCGTGACCTGCAACGATGATCGAGAGCAAGGTCAGTCGGCGGCGTTCAGCTCGTCGAAGGACGGCGGGACGCTCAGCGACCCGGCCTGGCTGAACGGCCAGATGATGACGAAGGCCCGGCCCACGACGTGGTCGATCGGCACGGCACCGCCGCCGGGGTTGTTCTGGTTGGCCCGGGAGTCGTAGGAGATGGCCCGGTGGTCGCCCATCAGCCACAGGTGCCCCTCCGGCACCTCGATGGGGCCGAACTCGCTGTGGCTCGCGACGCTGTCCGGGAAGAGGTAGTCGTCCTCCTCCAGCGGCACCCCGTTGACCAGCACACGGTTCTGGTCGTCACAGCACTCCACGGTGTCGCCCGGCAGGGCGATGACCCGCTTGATGTACTCCTTGCCTGTGGGCGCCGCCCCCAGCTGCTGCTGCACCCAGGTGAACCCGCGGCTGATCGGGTTGCTCGACTCCGGGGGCTGCACGACGGTCGGGTCGTCCCACGACCCGTCGCCGTTGAAGACGATGACCTCGCCTCTCTCGATGTCGCGGACCTGGTAGACCACCTTGTTCACCAGGACGCGGTCACCCACCAGAAGGGTGTTCTCCATCGACGACGAGGGGATGTAGAACGCCTGCATCACCCAGGTCCTGATCACGAACGCCAGCACCAGGGCGATCACGATCAGGATGGGGAGTTCCTTCCAGAACGACCCCTTCTTGGCACTGCTCTGGGATTTGCTCATGTCGGCGCCCGCCTCTTCCTCCGGCTCCTGACCAGCCGCGTCGGATACACCACTGGCTCCCAGGCGCTGATGCGTCTGGGAGCCAGTAGCGGAGCTGTGCTCCTCCGGGCCGGGCCGGGCGGAATCCTCGTCCTGGACCCCGTCCGCGCCGAGGTCCTTCTCGTCTTTGCTCATCGGCCGAAGCCTATACCGCCACCCGAGGGAGCGGCGCGGTTCCGGCCGGATCAGGCAAGACCTACTTGTTGATGGGCTCGCGGCGCTCGCGGATGCGGGCGGCCTTGCCGCGCAGGTCGCGCAGGTAGTACAGCTTGGCGCGACGCACGCGACCGCGGGCGGCGACCTCGTACTTCTCGATGGCCGGGGTGTGGATGGGGAACGTACGCTCCACGCCCACGCCGTAGCTCACCTTGCGAACGGTGAAGGTCTCGCGGTTGCCCGAGCCCTGGCGGCGGATGACAACGCCCTTGAAGACCTGGACACGGGTGCGGGTGCCCTCGGTCACGCGGACGTGAACGTTGAGGGTGTCGCCCGGGCGGAAGTCCGGAACGTCGGTGCGAAGCTGAGCCTTCTCAAGCTCCTGAATGGCGGTGTGCATCTCGCGAATCCTCATCAATAGCGCGCCGCGTCCTGCCCCCCAGCTGTTCCGGGGAGGGGGTGCGCGGGCGAGGCCCTGTTGGGTCTGAACAGTCGAACCACCCGGTGACCAACACAGAGGCCGACGTCGTGCCGCCGGCATGCGGATGCCTTGGGGCCACCAGGGGGGAACTCACCTAGTTTGCCATATGATCCCGGCCGACCCGAACCGGCTGTTCGTCACTGCCCGGACGCGCTAGTCGGTACCGGCCGACTTCGCCGTCTGGACTACCTCAGCAGCCCCAGCGGTCCTGGCCGCCTCGGCCTCCGCCACCTCGGCGAGGACCTCGCGGTCGCGCTTGTCGAAACCCTCCGCCGGGGTGGCCTCGATCAGGTCGGGGCGGTTGCGCGCGGTCTTGCGCAGCGCCTGGTCCCGGCGCCAGCGGTCGACCGCACCGTGGTTCCCGGAGAGCAGGATCGGCGGGACCTCCTGGTCGCGCCAGGTGCCGGGCTTGGTGTACACCGGCCCCTCCACCAGGTGCTCCATCCCCCCGGAGGCGAAGGAGTCCTGGACGTGCGACTCCCGGTTGCCGAGCACACCGGGCAGCAGCCGGGTGATCGCCTCCACCATCACCAGTGTCGCGGACTCGCCCCCGTTGAGGACGTAGTCACCGATGCTGATCTCCTCGACCGGCATGCGCTGGGCGGCGTCGACAGCCACCCTGGAGTCGATGCCTTCGTAGCGCCCGCAGCCGAAGACCAGGTGCCCCTCCCCGGCGAGCCGTTCGGCGTCGGCCTGGGTGAAGGGGCGCCCGCTCGGGGTCGGCAGGATGAGCCTCGCGGGCCGCTCCGCCATGACCTCGTCGAGGGCCTCGCCCCACGGCTCGGGCTTCATCACCATGCCGGGACCGCCGCCGTAGGGGGTGTCGTCCACGGTGTTGTGCCGGTCGTGGGTCCATCCGCGCAGGTCGTGGACGCGCACGTCGAGCAGGCCCGCCTCGCGCGCCTTACCGATCAGCGACAGCTCCAGCGGAGCGAAGTAGTCGGGGAAGATGCTGATGATGTCGATGCGCACTGCGTACTCGTTCAGTCGGTGTTCTGGAGGTCGAGCAGGCCGGGCGGCGGGTCGAGCACGATGCGGCCGCCGGCGACGTCGACCTCGGGAACCAGGGCGGCGACGAACGGCACCAGGACCTCGTGTCCGCCGGCCTCGGCAGTGATGACCAGCACGTCCTGGGCGTGGTGGAGGACGTCATCGACACTGCCCACCGTCTCGCCCCCGGTGGTGACGGCGGTCAGGCCGATCAGCTCGTGGTCGTGAAACTCGTCGGGGTCGTCCAGCGGGGCGATGTCCGCGGAGTCCACCAGCAGGAGGGTGCCCCGGAGCGTCTCGGCGGCGTCGCGGTCGGCCGTGCCCTCGAAGCGGATGAGCAGTTTGCCGCTGTGCCGGCGGATCGCGGCGAGCTTCAACGGACCGACGTTCGCCGGGTCCGTCTGGAGCTCGGCGCCGACGGTGAACCGGGCGTCGGGGTCGTCGGTGCGCACCTCGACGGCGACCTCGCCGCGGATACCGTGCGCGCGGCCGATCCGGCCCACCACGAGTCGCATGAGTGCTTTCCTTCGATCGTCTCTGAGTTCTTCCGGGTTCTTCCGGGTGTCGGTCCCCGCTCCGGAAGAAGGGATGCCTCCCCCTGGGAAGGCCGTGCCCGGGGCCGTTCGCACGGTCCCCGGGCACGAGTGCGGGGCGCCGACCGTCAGCGGTCGGCGCCCCAAGAGGCGCGTCAGCGCACTTCGTTCAGGTCCAACAGGTCCACACGGACGTAACGGCCGCCGGCGAGAGAGCCGACGACGGTCCGCAGTGCCTTGGCGGTCCGGCCGTTGCGGCCGATGACCTTGCCAAGGTCGTCTGGGTGGACCCGGACCTCCAGAACCTTGCCCTTGCGGAGCCGTTTGGCTCTCACCTGGACGTCGTCGGAGTTCGCAACGATCCCCTTCACGAGGTGCTCAAGCGCCTCTTCCAGCACGATTAGGCCTCGCCCTCGGACTTCTTCTCAGCCTCAGCGGCCTCGGCGGGCTTGTCGGCGGGCTTGTCAGCCGCCTTCTCCGCCTTGTCGGCCTTCTTCTCGGCCTTCTTGGCCTTCTTCTCCTGGCCGGGGAGCACGAGCTCCTTCAGCGCGGCCTGGAAGGCGGCTTCCTGGGCCTCGGGGTCCTTGGCCTCGGCGACCTGGAGCGGAGCCGGGGCGGCAAGGCCCTTGAACTTCTGCCAGTCACCGGTCTTGCGCAGGAGGACCTTCACCGCGTCGGACGGCTGGGCGCCCACGGACAGCCAGTACTGGGCCCGCTCGGAGTCGATCTCGATGAGACTCGGGTGCTCCTTGGGGTGGTACTTGCCGATCTCCTCGATCGCCTTGCCGTCACGCTTGTTGCGGGCGTCGGCGACGATGACACGGTACTGGGGCGTACGGATCTTGCCCATACGCTTGAGCTTCAGTTTGACAGCCACTGGAGTGGTCTTCTCCCGATTAACGGTGTTAGGCGCCTGACAGGCGGCCCACGTGGGGTTGTGGAACCCGTCGAGGCAGGACGTGGGTGGCGGGCTAGTTAGAGGGCCGGCCCGTCCACCGTTAGTCGACTACTCATTGTGCCAGACGCGGACGTGTTCCTTGGACAGGACACCACTACCCGCCCGGCTTTATCAGAGAACAGACACGGCCCGCCCGGGAAGTCCCGGTGCGGGCCGTGGTCGGTCTCACTCTCACCACACCGCCACCGCTGCCACTTCGGCAGTTTGAGACGGGCTGCTTCGCGCTACTTCTTCGGCAGCTTAAAGTTCGACAGGTCCGGCATGTTCGGGCCGCCGAAGCCGGGCGGGAGGTTGGGCTGGCCACCGCCGCCACCGCCAAGGCCCGGGGGCAGCTGCGGCATCTCCTGCGGCCCCTCCTCCTGGCGCCGCTTGCGCTCGGCCTCGCGCTCGGCCTCCTGCTGACGGGCCTTCATCGGGTTGCCGCTGCGCTGCTTGCCCTTCTTGGCCTTCTTCGCCTGGGCCTTGGCCTTCTTCTTGTTGGCACCGCCCATGCCCGGCATCCCGGGCATCCCCGGGATGCCGCCGCCGTTCTTCATCTTGCGCATCATCTTCTGCGCTTCGAAGAAACGGGTGACCAGGCCGTTGACGTCGCTGACCTGGGTACCGGAACCGTTCGCGATGCGCAGACGACGGGAGCCGTTAATCATCTTCGGGTTGGCGCGCTCGCCCGGAGTCATCGACTGGATGATCGCCTGGATGCGGTCCAGGTCCTTGTCATCGATGCCGTCGATCTGCTCGCGCATCTGACCCATGCCGGGCATCATGCCGAGCAGGTTGCCGATCGGGCCGAGCTTGCGGACCATCGCCATCTGCTGGAGGAAGTCGTCCAGCGTGAAGTCGTCGTCCGAGGCCATGGTCGAGGCCATCTTCTCGACCTCGGCCTCGTCGAACGTGCGCTGGGCCTGTTCGATGAGGGTGAGGACATCACCCATGTCCAGGATGCGCGAGGCCATCCGGTCCGGGTGGAAGAGGTCGAAGTCCTCGAGCTTCTCGCCGGTGGAGGCGAACATGATCGGGCGGCCGGTGAGGTGCCGGATGGACAGGGCCGCACCACCGCGGGCGTCACCGTCGAGCTTGGTGAGCGCGACCGCGTCGTAGCCGACACCGTCCAGGAAGGCCTGGGCGGTGTTGACCGCGTCCTGACCGATCATGGCGTCGACGACGAAGAGGATTTCGTCGGGGTTGACCGCGTCGCGGATGTCCGCGGCCTGCTGCATCATCTCGGTGTCCACACCGAGGCGGCCCGCGGTGTCGATGATGACGACGTTGTGGTTGTTGCGCCGCGCGTGCTCGATGGACTCGCGGGCGACCTCGACGGGGTTGCCCACGCCATTGCCGGGCTCGGGGGCGAACACGGGCGTGCCCGCGCGCTCACCGACCACCTGGAGCTGCGTGACGGCGTTGGGGCGCTGGAGGTCAGCGGCGACCAGCAGCGGGGTGTTGCGGTCGTCGGAGAGCCACTTGGCGAGCTTGCCCGCCAGGGTGGTCTTACCAGCGCCCTGCAGACCCGCGAGCATGATCACGGTGGGCGGGGTCTTGCCGAAGCGGATCTGCCGGGTCTCGCCACCGAGGATCTGAACCAGTTCCTCGTTGACGATCTTGATGACCTGCTGCGCCGGGTTGAGGGCCTTGGAGACCTCTTCGCCGCGGGCGCGCTCCTTGATCCGCGAGATGAACTCACGGACCACCGGCAGCGCGACGTCCGCCTCGAGCAGCGCGAGACGGATCTCCCGCGCGGTCGCGTTGATGTCCTCCTCGGACAGCCGCCCCTTGCCGCGCAGCGAGGAGAAGACCGATGTGAGCCGGTCGGAAAGCGTCTCGAACACGAGTTTGGCCAGTCCTTCGTCGTCGGAATTGACTCCTTAGCCTACCTCCCACCCGTCACCCGGAACGATATCCGGGCCTGGGGCCCGAGAGAGGGCTCGGGAGGTGGCAGAGGAAGGGGCGGGGACCAGGCCCCCGCCCCGGCTTCGTCAGTCGTTCAGCGACCGAGAACTACTCGCCCTCGGTCTCCTCGGTGCCCTCTTCGGTGCCGTCGGCACCCTCTCCGCCGTCGGTGCCCTCGCCGTCCTGGGCACCCTCAGCGTCCTCGGCGTCCCCAGTGTCGCCCGCGAGGGTGGCCTCGCGCTGCTCGGCGAGGGCGGCGAGCATCTCCTCCTGCTGGTCGGCGCTCAGCCCGCGGGTGGACAGCCGGGCCTCGCCCTGGATGTCCTCGTAGGTCTGCGGCTCGGAGGTGACGATGTTGTAGTTGGCGTCACAGGACAAAGCAAGGGTGCCGCCCGCCTCGAGCGACCCGTTGTCGGAGCACTCCTCCTCGCCGATCTCCTCCTGGCTGAAGGTGACGTCCATGCGAACCAGGACCGTTCCGCTGCCGGAGGCGCCGGCGTCGCGCACGGTGCCGGACCAGGTGCAGTGCGGGCCGGCCTCGCACTCCATCGCGGGCTGTCCGTCCCAGCTGACCTCGATCCGAGCGTCTCGGGAGCCGGTGAGCTCCTCCTCGGTGGTGGTGGTCAGGCTGGTGTACAGCTCCTCGGCGGCGGCCTCGTCGGCCTGGGCCAGGTCCAGTCGGACCTGGGGGCCGGACTCACCGCCCTCGGGGATCAGCTCCTCGATCTCGATGCGCAGGATCTGGTTGGTCTCGGCGTCGACCCACAGCTGGTTGCGCTCGCCGTTGAGGTCGATCTTGTAGGCGCGGGTGTCGTCGAGGTTCTCCTCGACCGCTTCGTCGCCCTCCAGCCCGATCTCCTCGAGGATCGCCGCGAGCGCGGGCGGGGCGAGCGTGTTCTGGGGGTTGATACCGGCCTGGCCGGTGCTGGAGCGCACCCAGGTGCCGCCGAACTGGTCGCTGTCGGGGCCGAAGACCCCCTTGTCGAGCCAGAACTCCTCGTCGGCGCGCAGGAAGATCTTGTTGTCCGCGGCGATCATTTCCGCCTCGACACCGTTGGCGCGGACGGTTCCGCTGGACGCGCCGCCGTCGGCGACGGTCAGAGTGGTCTCCTGGATCTCCCCGCCGACGCTGGTGGCGACCTGCCCGTCCGCGGTGAGCGCGGGGTAGCCGGCCAGGTCGGCCAGGGCCTCCTCCAGCAGGGGCGCGGCGTCGACCGGCTCGGCGGCTTCCTCGGTGGGCTGCGGTTCGTCGTCGTCGCCGCCGAAGCCGCAGCCGGCCAGTCCCAGCGCGGCGATCGTGCCCACCGCGACGAGGGCGAGTCCTGCGCCCTTGGGGCCCCTGTTGCGAGTAACCGGCGCCATCTTGCCTCCTGACCCCGAACCTGTGGGGTGCTGATCCGAATGCGCGTGAAGATTGGGTCATCGGGAGGGTCCCGGGCGGTGCCGTCACCGCCTGACCTCTCCATGACATGAGATGCGGCTGCGGGCCTGCCGGTTGCGTCCGATGGGCCTGTCTCCAGCCCTCCCTCGACGCTCTTCGCCGTTCCCCGTAGCACCGGGCCGGCTGCCGCATCGCTTCGAAAGAGTATCGAACGCGGGCACGGCTCACGGCCAACACCACTCCATGAACACGTACATATGCGCCGATTCCATCGGTTCCGAACCAGGGCAGCAGGAAGGAGCAGGGAGAACGCGAACGGGGCCGACGGGGGGATTCCCCGTCGGCCCCTGAATCACCTCACCGCGTCAGCGGTGCAAGGCCCGCGGCCTCGACATTGAGGTCCTAGGACTTGACCTGCGGTGAGGCCGTCTCCCCGCCCGGAGGCGTCGACGAGGAGACCGCTTCTTCCTCCAGCTCGTCGAGCTCGTCGAAGGCGTAGGCCGACTCCGCGTGCAGCTCGTGGTCGAGTCCGTTGGTCTCGACCTCCTCGGCGATCCGGAAGCCGATGAGCAGGTCGATGACCTTGGCGATGATGAAGGTGACGATGAAGGTGTAGACCATCACGCCGACGACCGAGATGGCCTGGGCGGCGAGCAGGCCGATGCCGCCGCCGTAGAACAGGCCGTTGTCGCCGCCGCCGGGCACCGCCGATGCGGCGAGGAAGCCGAGCGCGAGGCAGCCGATGATGCCGCCGACCATGTGGATGCCCACGACGTCGAGGGCGTCGTCGTACTTGAACTTGAACTTCCAGCTGATCGCGTAGGCACAGACCGCACCGGACAGGGCACCGACGATGATCGCGCCGACCGGGGTGACGTTGGCGGCCGCCGGGGTGATGGCGACCAGTCCCGCGATGGCACCGGAGGCGAAGCCCAGGGCGCTGATCTTGCCGTAGCGGAAGCGCTCGACGAGCATCCAGGCGGCGGTGGCGGCGGCGGTGGCGACCTGGGTGTTGACCAGTGCCAGGGCAGCCTGCTCGTTGGCACCATAGGCGGATCCGGCGTTGAACCCGAACCAGCCGAACCACAGGAGTGCGGTGCCCAGCAGGACGAAGGGCAGGTTGTGGGGACGCATCGACTCGGAGCCGAAGCCCTTGCGGCGGCCGAGGACGAGAACCAGGGCCAGGGCCGCGATGCCGGCGTTGATGTGGACGGCGGTACCGCCGGCGAAGTCGATGACCTCGGGCAGGCCGGTCCACTCGTGCATGCTGGCGATCCAGCCGCCGCCCCAGACCCAGTGAGCGACGGGGAAGTAGACCAGGAGCGCCCAGACCGGGGCGAACAGCAGCCAGGCGCCGAACTTAGCGCGGTCGGCGATGGCACCGCTGATCAGGGCCACAGTGATGACCGCGAACATGAGCTGGAAGCCGGCGTCGACGAGCAGCGGGAAGCCTCCGTCGGTGCCGTCGATCGGCTCGACCTCGGTCAGGATGCTGCTCAGGCCGACGTAGTCGAAACCGCCGATGAACATGTCGAGCGCGCCCTGACCGGGTGCGTAGGTCAGTGAGTGGCCGACCAGGACCCAGAGAACGCTGACGATCGCAATGCTGCTGAAGCTCATGAGCATCATGTTGAGGACGCTCTTCGCCCGCGACATACCTCCGTAGAAGAAGGCCAGGCCCGGGGTCATGAGCATCACCAGCGCGGCGCTCATCAGCAGCCACGCGGTGTTGCCGGTGTCAATCATTTCGTCGCCTCCATGGGACGGACGGGGGATTGTCTGGAAGGGCGGCAGTCAGCGAGCGCATCATCGGGCCCGATGCAGATCACCACGGCGACAACTGTCTGACCGGGGTGTTTCTCGGCCGGATGCGACATGTTGCGCGGGCGTAAAAGGACAGACAGAAGTGTTAAGGGGTCGTGAACAGACCGTGCAGGTCGCGCAAATGCTCATGCATCGGCACAGGAGGCACACCTCACATGAGCGGAGCGGAGTACTCCAAACACATGGAGTGAGATCTCACATCAATAACGACGACGGTGTCAGGTATGCGGCGCCCGGTGTTTCACCGGGGTTGCCCCCGGATAAAGCCGCTGAACCCGCTCGCGGGGCCGAGCCCAGCGATCCGAGGCCCAGGGCCTGTGGCCCCCAACAGCAAACGGCCGGACACCCGTGTGCGGGTGTCCGGCCGTTCTTCGTCGGCGGTTCGGGGTCAGCCGAGGATGGCGTCCACGAAGACCTCGGGGTCGAAGGGCGCGAGGTCGTCGGGGCCCTCGCCGAGCCCGACGAGCTTGACGGGCACACCGAGCTCGCGTTGGACCTGGACGATGATGCCGCCCTTGGCGGTGCCGTCGAGCTTGGTCAGGGCGATGCCGGTGACGTTGACGACCTCGGCGAACACGCGCGCCTGACGGAGGCCGTTCTGGCCGGTGGTGGCGTCCAGAACGAGGAGGACCTCGTCGACCTGGGACTTCTTCTCCACCACGCGCTTGACCTTGCCCAGCTCGTCCATCAGGCCGGTCTTGGTGTGCAGGCGTCCGGCGGTGTCGATGATGACGGTGTCCGCTCCGTCCTCGATGCCGCGTGCCACGGCGTCGAAGGCGACGCTGGCGGGGTCGGCGCCCTCGTCCTTGCGCACGACCGGGGCGCCGACACGACTGCCCCAGGTCTGGAGCTGTTCGCTGGCGGCGGCGCGGAAGGTGTCCGCGGCGCCCAGGACCACGCTGCGGCCGTCACCGACCAGGACGCGGGCGAGCTTGCCGGTGGTGGTGGTCTTTCCGGTGCCGTTGACACCCACGATCATGATGACGGCCGGGCGGTCGCCGTGCGGTTCAGTGCGCACGACGCGGTCGGTGTCGGTCCCGAGCTGTTTGAGGAGCTCGTCGCGGAGCAGGCCGCGGACCTCCTCGGTGTCGCGGGTGCCGAGCACCTTGACGCGGGTGCGCAGGTTCTCGACGATCTGGGTGGCCGAGGTGACACCGATGTCAGCGGTGATCAGGGTGTCCTCGATCTCCTCCCAGGTGTCCTCGTCCAGGGTCTTGGCGGAGAGCAGGGTGAGCAGGCCCTGCCCGAAGGAACTCTGCGAACGGGCCAGGCGGGCGCGCAGGCGGACCATGCGCCCGGCCGACGGGGGCGGGGTCTCGATCTCGGGGGCGGCGGGCTCGACGGGTGCCGGAGCGGCGGTGTCCTCCGCGGGGGGCGCGTGGGCGGGGGGCGTGCTGACCGCCCCCTCCTCCCGTTCTCGGTCCTCCTGCGGCGGGGCGGCCTTGGGCTCCTGGGTGACCTCGGGCTTGGTCTCCTCCTTGCCCGGCTCGACCGAGCTTCGGGTCCTGACCAGGAAGAACCCGCCAACCGCCAGGAGGGCGACGACGACGATGATGCTTACGAGCAAGGTGATGTCCATAGCGTGCACCAGTCTCCCAGAGTGTCCGACGCGTTCGCGTCACGCTCCGGTGGCGCGCCGGGCACAACCCTGCCCGGCTCAGGTGCCGCGGTGGCGGGTCGTGCGCAGGATGAGGACGAAGAAGGGCGCGCCCAGGAAGGCGGTGACCACCCCGATGGGCAGTTCCGCGGGGGCGACGATGGTGCGCGCCACGATGTCCACCGTGACGAGGAACGCGCCGCCCATCAGCACGGTGACCGGCAGGATGGCCCGGTAGTTGGAGCCCACGAGGCGGCGCACGATGTGCGGGACGACGATGCCGACGAAGCCGATGAGCCCGCTCACCGAGACGGCGGCCGCGGTGGCCAGGGAGGCGGCGGCGATGACGACCATCCGCACGACCCCGGGGTTCAGTCCGAGGCTAACGGCCTTGTCGTCGCCCAGGGCCAGCATGTCCAGCAGATAGCCGCTGAGCAGCAGGACGACGAGCCCCACGATCGCGTACGGCGCGATGAGGCGGACGTCGTCCCAACCGCCGCGGCCGAGTCCGCCCAGCAGCCAGGCATAGATGCGCTGGAGCTGGTCCACGCCCATCTGCTGGACGAGGGTCTGCGCGGCGGACAGGAAGGAGGAGACGGCGACCCCGGCCAGCACCAGGGCGGCGGTTCCCCCTCCCCCTGCGGTGGAGCCGAGCATGTAGGCGGCGGCCACCCCGGCGAGGGCGCCGAAGAAGGCGGCGACGGGGACCAGTGCGCGCGGGTCGGCGGTCAGCTCCTGACCGAAGACCATCACCATGGTGGCGCCCAGCCCGGCCCCGGAGGCCGCGCCGAGGAGGAAGGGGTCGGCCAGCGGGTTACGGAAGACACCTTGGTAGGCGCCGCCCGCGGTGGCCAGGAGGGCGCCCACGATGGCACCCATCACCACGCGGGGCAGGCGCAGCTCCATGAGGAGCGCCTCCTGCCGTTCGGTGAGCGGTGATTCCACCCCGAACGGCAGGAGGCTGAGCAGGTGGCGGAGGATGTCCGCCGCGGAGATCGAGGCGGCACCCGCGGAGATACCGAAGACCCCGGCCACGAACAGTGCGACCGCACTGCCCAGGAGCCAGCCCAACGGCACCCCGAAGCCCTTCACGCCCTGCTCTCCCCGATCTTCGTGCTGCCGGTTCTCCGGCCGCTGCTGCCGTTGCCGCTACTGGTTGGCGGTCTCGCTGACCGCTTCGCCGACGGCCTCGGCGAAGTCGACCACGCGCGGTCCCCATCGGGAGGCGATGTCGGCGTCGAGGAGGTAGACCGAGTCGGTCTCGACCGCGGAGACGGTGTCGAAGGCCGGGCGCTCGGCGACGGCCTCGGCGGCGGCCTCGTCCCCGTAGGACAGGAAGATCAGGTCGGGGTTCTCCTCGACCACGAACTCCGCGGACAGCTGCGGGTAGCCGCCGCTCTCGTCGTCGTCGGCCTGGTCGGCGATGTTGACCAGGCCGAAGGCGTCGTAGATCTGACCGACGAAGGTGCCGGAGGTCGCCGAGAAGAGCGTCTCGTCGAGCTCCTGGTAGAAGGTGAGATCGACGTCGCCGAGCTCGGCGAGGGTGGCTTCGACGACCTCGTTGAACTCGGTCTCGACCCGCTCGGCTTCGGCGTCGGCCTCCTCGGTGTTGCCGGTGACCTCGCCGAGCAGGCGGATCTGTTCGTAGACGCCGTCGAGGTCGGCGGCACCGCCCAGGACCAGGGTGGGGATGCCCACGGCGTCGAGCTGCTCCGCGGTGTCGATGGCGCTGTCCGAGAGGATCACCAGGTCCGGGTCGTACTCGCTGATCGCCTCGACGCTGGGTGTGAAGCCGCTGAGGTCCGTGGTGGGGGCCTCTTCGGGGTAGTTGGAGTACTCGTCGACCGCCTCGACCTGCTCTCCCGCGCCGATCGCGAAGAGCATCTCGGTGTTGCTGGGCGAGAGCGAGACGATGCGCTCGGGCTCTTCGTCCATGGTGAGCTCGCCGAGCACGTGCTCCACGGTGACCGGGAAGGCGCCGTCACCGGCGGGCTCGGTCCCGGAGCCGGAGTCGGGCTCGGGGTCGGAGGTGCCACAGGCGGTGAGGGCGAGCGTGACGCCCAGGAGTGCGACGGGAAGTGTGTGGGCGATCCGCACGGTGCGGTGCTCCTTCGGTGAGCCGGGGAAGAGCACGGCCCGGTCGGGGACGGCCGGTCCTTCCCACGAGGACGGGTTCGTCGGAACCGACGAGGCGGCCTGGCTCGTCCCCGTGCTCGCACACGGGGCCTCACAGTTGCGGGACAGCGCCGGGTTGGGCGGCCGGTTGCGGCCGCCGGACCGGACTTCGCTCGTTCGACACCGGTCGTGCCGCCGGAGGGCGGCGCAACCCCTCCACTGTACTGGGGGGCCACAGCGGCACCAGGGGGCGCCCCACGCCCCTGCCCCTCCGTGATTCCTGCTCCGACCTGTGCTTTTCTTGGGCCGACCCACTACGGAACGGGATTCGGAACCGAGTCCCCAATGCGACCCTTATACGGAGATTATTACCTGCAAGTACTTTATGTCCGCTTTATTGACCACTGAGCCCTCAGGGGAAACGTGCACCACTAGAACCCACTGCGTGGCCATATTGAGTCTCAATCCACATTGACACCTTTATCGCACACAGCAATGATCTCGTTGCCATGCGCGCCGATTATCCGACTACGGACATGAAGCGGCGTATCCCCCGTGCGTGTACACCCGTACCCCGTGGGGCGTCGTTCCCCCAGTGTCCTGAGGCGCGCACGAGAAGGGATGTGTTGACAAGGTGGCACCCCACCGATCACGCCTGGCGCCGCTCGCCGGGCTGACCATGATCGCGGGCCTGGTAGCGGTCACACCGGCCAGCGCCAACGAGGGCTCGGAACTCGCACCCCTCCACCCGGCCCCGACCGCGGAAAACGGCGAACTGACCCACCAGGCTCAGGACCTGTGGTTCATCGAACTGGAGAGCCCGCCCGCCTCAGAGGGAACGGCCTCCACGCTCATCGACGACGAGCACGCCGAATTCCACGCCGAGGCCGAGGACCACGGGCTCGAGTACACCGAGCGACTGTCCTTCAGCGAGCTGTGGAACGGCCTCTCCGTGGAGATGGACGACGCCCAGGTGAGCACGGCCCGGGAGATCCCCGGCGTCGCCGCCATCCACCCCGTCGTCCGTCACGAGATCCCCGACCACGACGACAGCGAGCCGGAGATGGACACCGCGCTCGGCATGACCGGCGCGGACATCGCACAGAACGAACTCGGGTACTCCGGTGAGGGCCTGCGCGTGGCCATCATGGACACCGGGGTCGACTACACCCACCCCGACCTCGGTGGCCCGGGCAGTTTCCCGTCCGAGCGCGTGGTCGCGGGGTACGACTTCGTCGGCGACGACTTCAACGCCGGCGACCCGAACAACAGCACCCCGGCTCCCGGCGACGACCCCCAGGACTGTAACGGCCACGGCACGCACGTCGCGGGCATCGTCGGTGCCGAGGGCGAAGTCACCGGGGTGGCGCCCGACGTCGTCTTCGGTGCCTACAAGGTGTTCGGCTGCACCGGCTCCACCACGGCCGACATCATGATCGCCGCCATGGAGCAGGCGCTGGCCGACGACATGGACGTGCTCAACATGAGCATCGGCTCCGCTCACTCCTGGCCCCAGTACCCGACCGCCGTCGCCTCGGACAACCTGGTCGACGAGGGCATGGTCGTGGTCGCCTCCATCGGCAACTCCGGTGCCACCGGCCTGTACTCCGCCGGAGCCCCGGGCCTGGGCGCCGACGTCATCGGTGTCGCGGCCTACGACAACACCCACATCAGAGCCTCCTCGGCCGACGTCACCCAGAGCGGTGAGACCGTCGCCTACATGGAGATGGGCGAGGCGACCCCGCCTCCTGCCTCGGGTGAGACCGACGAGCTCGTGTACATCGGCCGGGGCTGCCTGTCCCTCGGCGACGAACTCGAAGGCGACCCCGAGGGCAAGACCGCGCTCATGGTCCGCGGCGAGTGCACCTTCGCTGAGAAGTACGACGCCGCCCTCGGCGCGGGTGCCACCGGTGTCGTGATGTACAACAACATCCCCGGCATGTTCGCGGGCGGCGGCATCGTCGACCAGGGCGCCTTCGCCGTGGGTATCTCCGACGAGTCCGGTGCGCACATCCGCGAACTCCTGGAGGACGGCGGGCCGGTCACCCTCACCTGGACCGGCGAGGAGACCACGATCCCCAACCCGACCGGCGGACTGATCAGCAGCTTCAGCTCCTACGGCATGTCCCCCGACCTGGACCTCAAGCCGGACATCGGCGCCCCGGGCGGTCTGATCAACTCCACCTACCCGATGGCCAAGGGCGGCTACGCGACCGTCAGCGGCACCTCGATGTCCGCCCCGCACGTCGCGGGTGGCGTCGCCCTCCTCCTGGAGGCCCGCCCCGACCTGGACGCGCACGACGTGCGCGGCGTCCTCCAGAACACCGCCGACCCGACCGCCTGGTGGGGCAACCCGGGCATGGACGCCTTGGACAACGTCCACCGCCAGGGCGCGGGCATGCTCGACGTCCCCGGCTCGATCCTGTCCACCACCAACCTCTACCCCTCGAAGCTGCCCCTGGGCGCCACCGAGGGCCCGGTGACCGAGACACTCACCATCGCCAACGACGGTGACGAGAAGGCCACCTACGAGATCTCGCACGAGCCCGCGCTGGGCACGCACGGCAGCACCTTCGCGCCGTCCTTCAACGACGCCTACGCCGAGGCGGCCTTCAGCAGGACCGAAGTGACCGTCGAGCCCGGCGCCTCCGTGGACGTCGACGTCACCATCACCCCGCCCGCTCGGGATTACGCGCAGATGCTCTACGGCGGCTACCTCACGGTGACCGAGGGCGAGGGCGAGGCCGTCCGCGTCCCCTACGCCGCCTACAACGGCGACTACCAGGAGATCGAGGCGATGACCCCGATCACCGACGGGGACGGCAACGTACACGAGCTGCCGTGGCTGACCCGCATCACCGGCTGCGACGTGTTCACCGGCCTGGAGTGCGCCGATAGCAACGGCGGCACCTTCGAGAACCAGCCCGACGGCGCCACCTACACGCTGGACTGGGTGGACGGTCTGCCGGACGTCCCGTACGTGATCGCGCACTTCGACCACCACGTGACCAAGCTCGAGATGATCGTCATCAACGAGCGCACCGGCCGCCCGGTGCACCCGGACCGCAACGTGGCGGTCGACGTGGACTACGTCAACCGCAGCGCCAGCAGCACCGCCTTCTTCAGCTACGCCTGGGACGGCACCGTGGTGGACTCGCGCGACCGCGTCACCGAGGTCCGCGACGGTAACTACCGGCTGGAGGCCCGAGCTCTGAAGGCGCTCGGCGACCCGGCCAACCCGGACCACTGGGAGACCTGGACCTCCCCGGTCATCACCCTCGACCGGGGCTGATCCACAGCCTCACCTGGGCCGTCCTTCGCAGTTCCGGGAGGGCGGCCCTTCACGTGTGTGAGAAGGGCGCACCCGATCAGGACTCCCCGTCCTTGGCGCGGGGAAGCCGGATGACGGCGTAGGCGAAGCACACCGTCGAGGGCACCGCCAGGGCCAGCGACAGCAGAGCCCGCTGTTTCTGGCGTTCAGAGCAGGAGCTGTCCACCCACTCCTGGCGGAGCATCTGCTCGATGTCCTCGTCCCAGTCACGGCGGTCGTCCCACCAGGCGGGGCCCACCCACACGACCGGAGAGCAGCGCAACCGGTCCTCCTCCCCCGGAGGGGGCTGCACCCCGTAGGAGGTGCCCAGGAGCAGCATCATGACGAACACACCGGAACCCCCGGCGACCAGACTGGCCCGGACCGCGCCGGGGTAGTCGCGCATCCGCTGTCGGGCCCACAGCAGGAGGGGAATGAAGAACACGGTGTCCGTTCCAGAAAGGGTTCAGGCCAACCGCCAGGTTAGAGCGCCCGCCCCACCCGAGCCGTCACCAGGGTGCCCGAGTCATGGTGACCTCCGCCACGCGACCGCGATCGCGGCGGCGGTGGGGACCGCCACCAGCAGCCCCACGCCCAGGCGCTGGGTCCGGGCCTGCCCGCAGAGCTCGCGCACCAGGTGTTCGTCCGCCAGGACACGCGCTCCGCGATCCCACCCCGCGTCCGACGTGGTGAAGGGGTGCCCGGCGACCAGGACCGGGGCGCACCGCAGGTTTCCCTCGGCGGAACGGTAGGCGACGGGCGGCAGCGTCAGGATGACGAGCAGCAGAACCACCCCGGTGAAGGACGCGTACACGGGTGCCCTGCGGGCCGGGCCCCAGTTGCGCCGGACGACCCACACCAGGAGCACGATGAGCCCGATCATCAGCAGCGTGCCGAAGAACAGCGAAGAGCGCAGCGTCAACATGGTCCGCTTCCTCAGGCCGGACGGTCCAGCTTCTGGCTGATCACCTGGGAGATGCCGTCGCCCTGCATGGTGACGCCGTAAAGCGCGTCCGCCGCCTCCATCGTGCGCTTCTGGTGGGTGATCACGATGAGCTGCGAGGACTCCCGCAGTTCCTCGAAGATCACCAGCAGCCGTTGCAGGTTGGTGTCGTCCAGGGCCGCCTCGACCTCGTCCATCACATAGAACGGCGAGGGCCGGGCCTTGAAGATGGCGGCGAGGAAGGCCACCGCCGTCAGTGAGCGCTCGCCGCCGGACAGCAGCGACAGCCGCTTGACCTTCTTGCCGGGCGGGCGGGCCTCCACCTCGATGCCGGTGGTGAGCATGTCCTCCGGGCTGGTCAGCACCAGCTTGCCCTCACCACCCGGGAACAGCCGGCCGAAGATCGCCGCGAACTCGCGCTCCACGTCCAGGTAGGCGGAGGAGAACACCTCCTGCACCCGGGCGTCCACCTCGGCGACGATGTCCATCAGGTCCCGGCGGGTCTTCTTGAGATCCTCCAGCTGCGCGTTGAGGAAGGCGTGCCGCTCCTCCAGCGCCGCGAACTCCTCCAGGGCCAGCGGGTTGATCTTGCCGAGCTGGTTGAGCTGGCGCTCGGCCACCTTGAGCCGCTTGGCCTGCACCTCGCGCACGTACGGCAGCGGGACCGCGTGCTCGTCGGCATCGGCCGCCGGGGGCACCGGGACACGGGGCCCGTACTCGGCGATGAGGGTGGGCACGTCCACACCCAGCTCCTCCATCGCCTTGGTCTCCAACTGCTCCAAACGCATCCTTCGCTCGGCGCGGGCGACCTCGCCGCTGTGCGCGGAGCTGGTGAGCTTCTCCAGTTCCACGGAGAGCTCCCGGACCCGGGCCCGCACCGTCTTGAGCTCGCCGTCGCGGGCCTCGCGCTCGGTCTCCGCCGCCACGCGTTCGGTCTCAGCCGTCGCCAGGGACACGGCGATCCGCTCCAGAGACAGCCGGGCGCTCTCCACGACAGCCTGGGCAACGGTGGCCTGGGCTGCCCGGTTACGGCGCCGCTCGGCCTCGCGCTCCACGGCCCGGCGCTCCTCCGCCGCCTGGGCGAGCAGCGCGTCCGAGCGGCCCGCGATCGAACGCGCCCGCTCCTCGGCGGTGCGCACGGCCAGCCGCCGCTCCATCTCGGTGGCGCGGGCCCGGGAGGCCAGGGCGGAGAGTTCGTCGCGGTGGTCGGCGTCGGGTGCTTCCTCCTCCACCGCGGCGGCGATCTCCTCAGCCTCCGCCAGCTCCTCCTCCAGGCGTTCGAGCTTGTGGGCGTCCTCACCGCGCGCGGCGGCGGCCTTGGCGGCGGCCGCGGCGTAGCGTTCGGACTCGGCCTCAGCGGAGCGGGCCTGGCCGCCCAGCTTGCCCAGGCGCTGCGCGGACTCGTTGCGCTTGCGGTCGCTCTGACGGCGGCGGGCGGTGATCTCGTCCGCGGCGGCGGCGGTCTCGGCACGCTCGCGCTTCTTGGCCTCCAGCTCCACGGCAACGCGCTTGGCGGACTCGGTGGCGGCCTCCAGGCGTTCGGCGGCCTCGTCGACGGCGGCCTGGACCTCCAGGAGGCTGGGCGCCGCGGCGGTGCCGCCGTGGACCATCTCGGCGGCGAACACGTCGCCCTCGGGGGTGACCGCCCGGACGCCGGGCAGGGCCCTGACCAGCTCCCGTGCCACCTCTGCGCCAGGTGCCAGGACCACCCTGTCGAGCAGCGCGTGGACGGCGTCGGACAGGTGGGCCGGAGCGGCGACGGCGTCAGCCGCGTAGCGGACCCCGCCGGGCGGGGACGGCCACTCAGCACGATCAACAGCCGGGATGGCCCGCGCGATCACGATCCCGGCCCGGCCCGCGTCCTCGGACTTGAGCAATTCCAGGGCGGCGGTGGCACTGGCCTCGTCGCGGACGGCGACCGCCCCGGCGGCCACCCCGAAGGCGGCGGCGACGGCGGTCTCGTGACCGGGGTCGACCTGCACGAGGGCGGCGAGGCCGCCGAGCATGCCGGGCAGCCCAGCCTCCAGCAGGGTTCCGGCACCGTCCTTGTGTGCCAGGCCCAGTTCGAGGGCCTCCTTGCGGGCGGCCAGCGCGGCGCGTTCACCCTCCGCCGTGCGCTCAGCATCGCGAAGTTGGTTGAGCTCGGCGTCTACGGCGGACAGCCGGCGGGCGAAGCGCTCCTGGGTCTGGTCGAGTTCGGCGTCGCCCTCGTCCAGTCCGGCGGACTCCTCCGCGGCCATCTCGTACTCGGCCTGGGCAGTGGCGGCACGCTCGGCGGCCTGCTGGGCGGCCTCCTCCAGCCGGGTGATCTCGGCTTCGTTGGAGGCCAGCCGTCCTCGCAGGCTCTCCGTCCGGGCGCTCAGCCGGACGATGCCCTCGCGGCGTTCGGCGGCGGCACGGGAGGCGGACTCGAGTCGGCGCTCCTCGCGGTGCAGGGCGTCCTCCGCGGCGGCCCGCTCGGTGACGCTGGTCTCCAGGACCTCGCGGGCCTCCTCCAGCCGGGTCTGGAGCTCCTCCTCCTGGGCGGCGGCCTCCTCGGCCTCCATCTCCAGTTCCTCGGGGTCGCGGCGCTGGATGACCTCGCCCTGCACGGCGACCAGGTTCTGGTGGCGTTCGGTGGCCAGGCCCCGGACGGCGTCCAGGCGTTCGGTGAGGCGGGACAGCGCGTGGTAGGTCTCGGTAGCCCTGGCCAGGGCGGGGGCGGCCTGCTGGGCGGCCTCCTCCAGCTCGGTCTCGCGTTCCTGGGCCTGGTTGAGGGAGGTCTCGGCGGCTCTGCGACGCGTCAGGACCTCTTTCTCGTCCGCCTCTTCCTTGGCCAGTTGCTCCGTGAGGGTGACGATGTCGTCGGCGAGCAGGCGCAGTCGAGCGTCACGCAGGTCGGCCTGGATGACAGCAGCCTTGCGGGCGAGCTCGGCCTGGCGACCCAGGGGCTTGAGCTGGCGGCGCAGTTCGGCAGTCAGGTCCGTGACGCGGTCCAGGTTGCCCTGCATCGCGTTGAGCTTGCGGATCGCCTTCTCTTTGCGCTTGCGGTGTTTGAGGATTCCGGCCGCCTCCTCGATGAGGGCGCGGCGTTCCTCGGGGCCGGCGTGCAGGACGGTGTCCAGCTGGCCCTGGCCGACGATGACGTGCATCTCGCGGCCAATACCGGAGTCGCTGAGCAGGTCCTGGATGTCGAGCAGACGGCAGGTGTCGCCGTTGATCGCGTACTCCGAGCCACCGTTGCGGAACATCGTCCGCTTGATGGTGACCTCGGTGTAGTCGATCGGCAGGGCGCCGTCTGTGTTGTCGATGGTGAGGCTGACCTCGGCGCGGCCGAGCGCCTGGCGGGTGGAGGTGCCCGCGAAGATCACGTCCTCCATCTTGCCGCCACGCAGGGACTTGGCACCCTGCTCGCCCATCACCCAGGACAGGGCGTCGACGACATTGGACTTACCGGAGCCGTTGGGCCCCACCACACAGGTGATGCCGGGCTCGAAGCGCAAGGTGGTGGCCGACGCGAACGACTTGAAGCCGCGAAGCGTCAGATTCTTCAGGTACACCCGCGCCTCCCACGACGGTCACCGTTCTCGCCACGGGCGGTTCACCTCGGGGCCGACAACAAGGGTGCCATGAAGCGGTGACCGAAGGGGGTCGTTGAGCGCACACAGGGCCGATGAGCTGCGCCACCGTGGCCTCGGCACGGACCCGGGGCATGGGGAATGCGAGGGAATGCCCGGAAGGGGGGATGTCCGGCGGGCACGGAGGGTTGCGTAAAAGCCCGCCGGGTACAACGGTAAAAGAAGCCGCAAGTGAAGGGAAAGAAAAAGCGGCGGATCGTCATGTGTTCAGGTAAGCACTGCCGCAGGTGAACACCGCGTTCTCGGTGAGCACCGGGTGCCGTGTGGTGATCCGGCCAGGGACGCCAGTCGTGCGTTCGGCGTCCCCGTCAGTGGATCATCAACGGTGTGTCGTGTCCGGGCCGGTACCACGGTCCCTCACGACGACACGGTGTCAGGCGAGCGCGGGCTCGCGGTCGGTCGCGCTGGCGGCGACGTCGGTGACGGCCATGCTGAGCTGGTCGTTCTGGGCCTGAAGACGGCTGATCTCGTCCTCAAGGTCGCGTACCCGCTTCTGAAGCCGTCGCATCTCCGAGACCATCCGAGGGTCGGAGCCGCCGACGTGGCCAAACAGAGCCTTCGCCATGATGTGGGTCCTCCACGCTGAGTGACCAGTGGTGATGCGCGCATACGTGACCCCGTGTTTTTCTCGGCCCCGCGGAGGGCCGACTTCACGGGCTGAGGATGCGCGGTGTGCATCCCAGAGTCTCACTCTGCGCGCCACTGGTCAAGATTGGATTACAACAGTCCGCAATGACCACATGCCAGGCAAAACGAACCAGGGCATGTGATATCGCACGGTACGAACGTGATCCACCCCCGGCGGTGACGCCGGTACGCACGGCCCTGACTCGGCTTGCGCGGTGGTCCCCGTGTGTCGCGGCGCCCGTCTACTACCGGATCTGAACCGCACCACGGTCGATGCTCGAACCGCGTTACCCTTCCAGCATACTCACCGTTCAACGAAACCGTCGAAGGAACCCCGCGGTGGACCCCAGTGTTCGACCACGGAATCGACCTTTCCGGGCGTTTGGCCGCTTCTCAGGTGTCCCAGGAGTCGCTCACATCCCTCGCGGGAGCCCTCCGCGACGACCTCGACCCGACCGTCGTCCAGGTTGGTCGCGGCGCCCTTCAGCCCTTCCTCAAGCGCGCGAGCCCGGGTCCACCAGCGAAAACCCACTCCTTGAACCCGACCGCGTACCCACGCCATCAGCCGAACCGGCTCTCCCTCTTGCCCCACAGCCCCACACTCTCCCTTACCTCACGGAGACACTTTCCTCACCGACACGCCAAGGAACGCCTTTAAGGCACTTAAGCCGACATATCAGGCACCCAGGTGGCCTATGTGGCGAGGGTGATTACTGTGCCCTCTGTGGCCGCTGAGACCTGGACGTGCCTTGGAGACCCCCGGGACGTGCCGCTGCACCCGTCGCGGACACTCTCTCTGCGAGCGCGTCCACTGCCTCAGCCGCGGGGACGCGGGGCCCGCTGGCAGCTCGGGCAGCTGAACGACGAACGGTTCATGAACGCCTCGCGCACGATCAGCGTGCCGCAGCGACCGCACGGCCGGTCCCGCCGCCCGTAGGCGTTGAGCCCGCGCTCGAAGTAACCACTCTCCCCGTTCACGTTCACGTACAGCCCGTCGAAGGTGGTGCCGCCGACTTCCAGGGCCTCGGTCATCACGTCGGTGACGTGGCCGAGCAGCTCCGAACCCTGGGCGTTGGTCAGCCCCCGAGTGGAGCGGGCCCAGTGCAGCCGCGCCCGCCACAGCGCCTCGTCCGCGTAGATGTTGCCCACACCGCTGATCAGCGACTGGTCCAGCAGTGCGCGCTTGACCTCGGTCCGCTTGCTCCGAAGCGCCCGGACGAACGCGTCCGGGACGAACTCGGCGTCCAGCGGGTCCAGGGCGATGTGGTCCACCGAAGACGGCACCTCGGCGCGCTCACCCCGCTGGTCCAGCAGCAGGTGGCCGAAGGTGCGCTGGTCGACGAAGCGCAGTTCGTTACCGTCGTCGAGCGACATGCGCACCCGCAGGTGCTTCTCATCCGGCTTGCCCTGGGGCTGCACCAACATCTGCCCGCTCATGCCCAGGTGAACCAGGAGCATGTCGCCGCTGTCCAGCACCAGCCACATGTACTTGCCGCGGCGGCGGACCGCGGTGGGCGTCTGCCCGCTCAGCCGACCCGCGAAGTCCGCGGGGCCGGGCACGTGGCGGCGGACCGAACGCGGGTGCAGCACTTCGACGGCGCCGATCCCGCGCCCCACGGCGTGGTCGCTCAGACCGCGCCGGACCACCTCGACCTCGGGAAGTTCAGGCATCTCTCAGCCCTGCCCCTGGCCGCCGGCCTTGCCCTTGGCCTTCTCCGCGGCCTTGTCGGCGCGGGCCCGGATGGCCTTCCAGGCAGACTCCGCGGCCTGCTGCTCGGCCTCCTTCTTGCTGCGGCCCTCGCCCAGGCCGTAGCTCTCCCCCGCGACCCGGACGGTGGCGCGGAAGGTCTTCTGATGGTCGGGGCCGCTCTCGTCCACGTGGTACTCGGGCACCCCGAGCATCTCGGCGGCGGTGAGCTCCTGCAGGGAGGTCTTCCAGTCCAGCCCGGCGCCCAGCCCGGAGGCGGTGGCGATCAGCGGGTCGAAGAGCCGGTGCACGAACTCCGAGGCCATGTCGAGACCGCGGTCCAGGTAGACCGCTCCGATGATGGCCTCCAGGGTGTCCGCGAGGATCGAGGACTTGTCCCGGCCCCCGGTACCCTCCTCACCGCGGCCCAGCCGGATGTACTCACCGATGCCCAGCCCGCGCGCGACGTCGGCGAGGGCGCGCATGTTCACCACGGCGGCGCGCAGCTTGGCCAGCTGCCCTTCGGGCAGGTCCGGGTGCTTGCGGAAGAGGGTGTCGGTGACCACCAGGCCGAGCACGGAGTCCCCGAGGAACTCCAGGCGCTCGTTGGTGGGCAGGCCGCCCTTCTCGTACGCGTAGGAGCGGTGGGTCAGGGCCCGGAGCAGGATCTTGGGGTCGACCTCGACGCCGATCGCACGGTGGAACGACCTGGCCTCGGAGACGGAGAGTTGGCTTGCCACGCGAGTTCGCTTCCCTGTTGGGCGCGCCGGTGTGCGGCGCGCGGAGGTAGAGGAATCCCTCGGCCCGACCAGGACGCTCGAAAACGAGGTGATCGTCGCGGGAGCTGGTTCGCTCCCCCGGCGGCCACCACGATCCTCGGGAGCCCTTGCGGGGGCAGGATCACCGGTGTCTCGGAACCGCGGAAAGTGTTCTTCCCGGCGTTTCCCAGAGCACTCTACCGCTCCCTGCCGACAGTGCTCAGGCCTTCGGGCCGACGGTGCGGCCGGACCCGCACCGCCGCGCCCTCCTTCCGCGGGCAACACAGCGGGGCGGACCCCTCAATGGGGTCCGCCCCGATGGTGTTCGGGAGTGTGGAATCGGGTGCTGGACCCGAAGCCTGTCACTTCCGGGTTAGGCCGGGTTGGTGACCTGGCGGTTGTTGTAGGTGCCGCAGGTCGGGCACGCGATGTGGGGCTGCTTCGGGTCACGGCAGCGCGGGCAGTTGACCAGCACCGGGCGCGACGCCTTCCACTGGGAACGGCGGGTCCGGGTGTTGCTCCGCGACATCTTCCGCTTCGGGACGGCCACTTCAATCCTCCTGGGTCACCCCCGCGCGGTCGCGGGAGGTCGCTTATCTGGTCACCCCGCGCGCTGTGGCGGGGAGGGTGTGCTCCGGTCGTCAGCGGTGCCCGGCGGGTACCGCGCGCGATCGGCGCACTGGTCTTACTGCTGCTCGGGTTTCTCCGCGATCTCGCGGAGAGCTTCCCAACGCGGGTCCACACCGTCGCCGTGCCCGTGCTCGGGTCCGACGTCGGCGAGTTTGGCACCGCACTCGGCGCACAGGCCGGGGCAGTCCGGGCCGCACAGCGGTGAGAGTGGGAGAGCGAGCACGACGGCGTCTCGAACCACTGGTTCCAGGTCGAGCAGATCGCCCTCTAGATAGTAGTCCTCATCTTCGTCGTTCGCGTCCCCGTCGCCCCCGAGGCTCTCCTCGTCGTCGGCGGCGTAGCGGTACATCTCCTGGAAGCCGGCTTCCAGCTCCTCGGACAGGGGGTCCAGGCAGCGGGAGCACTCCGCGGTGAGGCGACCACGGACGGTTCCGGTGACCAGGACGCCCTCCATCACCGCCTCAAGACGCAGGTCCAGCTCGGTCTCCTGCCCCTTGGGCACGCTGGCCATCGCCGTCTCGAACGCGTCGGGGACGGTCACGATTCGGTTGACGGTCCGCATCGACCCCGGCTGGCGGCCCAGCTGGCGGGTGTCGACCACGTACGGGTCACGGGCATCTAGACGAGTCAGGGTGATCGCGCTTTCAGGAGAGTTCCGGGTGCCGGGCACGCGCTCACCGACACACGTGGCATCGGAGTATCGCGGTAGTGCTGACCGGCCTGAGCGCACGCCGAAGACCGGCGACGCCCATGGTCAAACCCAGATTCTACCTACCATGTCCCCGACCACCCAAATCAGCCCCCAGTTCGAGCGCCGGGGAGGGTGCTGCAAGAGGAGTCAAGCCGCTAGCGAGGTACGAGCGTCAGGCGCCGACGACGATGCTGTGCCTGCTTGAACCCAAATCCCTCCGCAAAGGCGCCGAACAGCGGAAGAACCGTCGCGCGCCAGCGCGCCCGTTGAGGGCGGTGGCGGGCGACGGGCGGGCCAAAGCGAAGCGGAGGCCCAAAGCAAGCAAGCGGCTCCGCGTCTGGCTCCGGGGGTGTCCTCGGGCCAGCGGCGGGAGTGCCCGGTCAGCTCTGGGCGCGTTCGGCGTACTTCTCCTTGAGGCGACCCTGGACATAGGGCGTGACCAGGCTGGAGACGTCGCCGCGGTGCTGAGCGATCTCCCGGACCAGGCTGGACGACAGGAACGAGTACTGCGGGTTGGCGGTCATGAACACGGTCTCCACGCCGGAGAGCCGGTAGTTCATCTGCGCGATCTGGAGCTCGTAGTCGAAGTCGCTGACCGAACGCAGACTGCGCACGATGGTCTCGACGCCGTTCTCCCGGCAGAAGTCGACGAGGAGTCCGTCGAAGTCGCTGACCCGGACGTTGCCGAACTCGGCGGTGCTCTCGCTGAGCATGTCGAGCTTCTCGGGGACGGTGAACAGCCCCCGCTTGTTGACGTTGTTGAGTACGGCGGCGATGACCTCGTCGTACTGCTTGGCGGCTCGACCGATGATGTCGATGTGACCGTAGGTCACCGGGTCGAAGGAACCCGGACAGACGACTCTGCGCACGGTGGATCGCCCCTCTCCAGAACTACTCACGGGTACCGCGATCGTAGGGGCTCACCCCTGTAGCAATTCGGGCAACACCCACTTAGTAACCACCAGTGTCCACATTCACCCCAGGTTCGCCCCAGGAAGGACACGGCAGATCCCCACCGCTACGACACGTGCGGGTCGTCTGAACCTTCCCGCGTGGAACTTCGGAAAACGTCGACTATGCCCGGTTTCCGGCTTCCCGGCCCGTTACCGCCCCTACCCGGTGGTGCGGGCGTACCAGAGGATCGCCTCGCCGTACTTGCGGCTGCGGTCGCGCTCGATCCCCTCGGGCCAGGCCGGTTCCGGGGTCCGCTTGGACCGCTCCACCACGAGCACCGCGTCCTCGGCCAGCCATCCGTGCTCGACCAGGGCGGACAGCACCGAAGCGACCTCGTCGTCGGTGACCGCGTAAGGCGGGTCGGCCACCACCAGGTCGTAGGGGGCACCGAGGTTGCCGCGGGCCAGTACCCGCTCCACCCGGTCGGCGGCCAGTTCGGCGCCGGGCAGCCGGAGTGTGGCGATGTTCTCCTTCACCACCTGGGCCGCCTTGCGGTCGGCCTCCACCAACAGGGCGTGCGAGGCACCCCGCGAGAGGGCTTCCAGGCCGATCGCCCCGGAGCCCGCGTAGAGGTCCATGACCCGGAGCCCGTCGAGGGAGCCGAGATCGGACTGGACGGAGGCGAACAGGGCCTCACGGGCCCGGTCGCTGGTGGGTCGGGTGGTACGGCCGTCGGGGGCGGAGATGCGCCGTCCGCCCGCCGCCCCGGCGATGATGCGGGTCATGGCCACCACGGTAGTGCGGTTCGGGGCACGCACCTGACCACGGCCCCGCTCCCGGGCACGCCGAGGCGAGCGGGAAGCGAAGCTCCCCCGATATCGAGTCAACACCGGGGACGACCCACCCGCCGGGGAAGGTTCTCCGCCTGTGGACAACCCTCCCCGGCGGACGGCTCAGGTCTTGTCGAGGTACTCGGCGCGGTCCTCCGGGAGGAGGGCGGTGAGGGCGTCGGTGAGGGGCGGGTGGCCGGTCAGGTCCGGGTCGCGGGCGACTAGGCGGGTGGCTTCCTCGCGGGCCTCGCCGATGAGTTGCTCGTCCTTGACCAGGGTGAGCATCCGCAGGCTCGAACGTGCGCCGGACTGCGCCTCGCCCAGGACGTCGCCCTCACGGCGCATCTCCAGGTCGGCGCGGGAGAGCTCGAACCCATCCGTGGTCGAGGCGACCGCGGCCAGCCGTTCGCGGGCGGGGCTACCGTCCTCGGACTCGGTGACCAGCAGGCACAGGCCGGGCAGCTGCCCTCGGCCGACCCGGCCTCGGAGCTGGTGCAGCTGGGAGATACCGAACCGGTCGGCGTCCATGATCGCCATGACCGTGGCGTTGGGCACGTCCACGCCGACCTCGATGACGGTGGTGGAGACCACCACATCGGTCTGGCCGGAGGACAGGCGGCGCATCACCGCGTCCTTGTCGTCGGGGGCCATCCGGCCGTGCAGGGCCTCCACCCGGACGTCGGCCAGCGGGCCCTCCTTGAGGCGGGCGAGCACATCCAGGACCGCGAGCGGCGGGCGGGCGCCCGGGGGCGCGTCCTCGGCCGTGGCGTCGATCTCGTCTCCGGGCTCTCCCCCTCCGGAGCCGTCCGTGCCGTCACCGATGCGGGGGCAGACCACGAAGGCCTGGCGCCCCTGGCCGACCTCCTCTCGGATGCGCTCCCAGGCGCGGGTGAGGAAGTGCGGTTTCTCGTGGGCCGGGACGACGTGGGTGGAGACGGGCGCGCGGCCCTTGGGCAGTTGGGTGAGGGCCACCACGTCGAGGTCGCCGTAGACCGTCATCGCCACGGTCCGCGGGATGGGTGTGGCGGTCATCACCAGGACGTGCGGGCGGCCGTCCCGGGCCTTCTCGCGCAGGGCGTCGCGCTGTTCCACGCCGAAGCGGTGCTGTTCGTCCACGACCACCAGGCCCAGGTCGGCGAAGGACACGTGCTCCTGGAGGAGGGCGTGGGTGCCCACGACGATCCCCGCCTGCCCCGAGGCCGCGTCCAGCAGGGCCTCCCGGCGGGCGGCCGTGTTCATCGAACCGGTGAGCAGGGCCACCCGGGTGGCGTTCTCGGCGCCGTCGATCTGTCCGGCGCGGCCCAGCGCCCCGAGCATCGCGCCGATGGAGCGGTGGTGCTGCTGGGCGAGGACCTCGGTGGGAGCGAGCATGACGGCCTGGCCGCCCGAATCCACCACCCGCAGCATCGCGCGCAGCGCCACCAGGGTCTTGCCCGCGCCCACGTCGCCTTGGAGCAGGCAGTGCATGGGGTGGGTGGCGTCGAGCCGCTCGGCCAGGCGGTCGCCGACCTCGCGCTGGCCGTCGGTGAGGGTGAAGGGCAGCTGGGCGTCGAAGGCGTCGAGGATTCCGCCGTCCGCGCCAGGGCGGGGGGCGGCGGGCAGTTCCTCGGCCTGCCGGCGGCGCTGGGCCAGGACCAGCTGGAGCACGAACGCCTCGTCCCACTTCAGGCGGCGTTTGGCCGCGCCCACCTCGGCCCAGTCGTCGGGCCGGTGGATCTTGCGGAGCGCCTCGTGGACGCCGAGGAGCTTCTTGTCGGAACGCAGCTCCGGGGGCAGCGGGTCGGGGATGTCCACCGCGTAGTCCAGGGCCACCCCGACCGAGCGGGCGATGGTGGCCGAGTCCAGGCCCTTGACCGCCGGGTAGACGGGGATGAGCTCGTTGGCGTAGGCGCGGGCGGCCTCCCCCTCCGTCCCGTCGTCGTCCAGGAGGACGTACTCGGGGTGGTCGAGCTGGCGGCGGCCCTTGAAGGTGGAGACCCGGCCGGAGAACATGGCCAGCCGCCCGGGGACCAGGGTGTTCTGGTGGTGGGAGCCGCGGTTGAAGAAGGTCAGGTGCAGGCGGCCGGTGCCGTCCGTGACGGTGGCCTCCATCATGTCCATCCGGCGGCGCCCCTGCCGGGCGGGGATGGTGCGCCGCCGGGCGTCCAGGACCTTGGCCTGAACGGTGACGTCCTCGCCCTCCCGCAGGAGTGCGAGGTCGGTGAGTTCACCGCGGCGGTCGTAGCGGCGCGGGTAGTAGCGCAGCAGGTCGCCGAGGGTGTGCAGGTCGAGTTTGTCGGCGAATGCCTTCGCCGTCCTGCCGCCGAGCGGTCCTTTGCGCAGCGGCTCGTCCCAGGTGCTCACTGTGGTTCCCGTCCTGGCCTCGTGGGGTCGCCCGTCAACGCCACGGTAGACCTCTGGTGTGACGACCGGGGCCAGGACCGGAGTTGGCGCCCGCCCACCCCGACAGGGGTATACTCGTCAGAGTTCATCGTGTTTTCGCCATGCCCGCGTGGCTGATCTCGATGCTCCGGTGGGTTTGTGCGGTTTCGGCCGTACCGTGTTCCACCGTTGCGCGTACGGGCGCCTCCCAGTGGTCTGATTCCACCTTCGGGTATGTCCGTCGTGTACTCTTCCACGGTTGGCGTTCGCGCCGACCTGCCCACCCGACCTCTTCCGGTCGGATGAACCTCGCGTGCGGCGACGTGCGCGATCCCGAGCACTTGAATGGAGTTACCGTGGCTTCCGTCTGCGACGTCTGCGGCAAGGGACCAGGGTTCGGTAACAGTGTTTCCCACTCGCACCGTCGCACCCGCCGCCGCTGGAACCCCAACATCCAGACTGTTCGCACCAAGGTCGGTGGCACGCCCAAGCGCGTGAACGCCTGCACCTCGTGCATCAAGGCCGGCAAGGTGACCCGCTAGGGTTCCCTCCCGCCAGTAGTCTTCGAAGCGCCCTCCGACTCCGGTCGGGGGGCCTTCTTGTTGTCCAGGGACTTGTGGTCCGGACAAGCCCGCGGAAACACGTCTTCACGATGTACGCCTGCACAGGGCCGTGTCCTGTGAATGGTGTGACTCCTGTGCCCGGGGTGACGCCCGTGCCCGGTGTAACTCCCGTGGACCGTGAGGCAGGAAGCAGGAATCAGAGGTCGCAGACGCTGGATCACAGATCGCAGACGTGCCCGTTGAGGGAGCAGCGCACGGGGCTCTGGGAGACGCCGATCGCGTCGAAGGTCAGTGAGACTGAGGCACCGGGCTCCAGATGGCCGTCCGGCCCGGACACGCGGGCCAGGATGCCGTCCCCCAGAGGCTCCCAGTCGGCGTCGTACACCTCGGTGACCTCCGCGGTCTCGAAGGCCAGGGCCAGTTCCCAGGTGTCGAGGGTGGTCTGCGAGGTGTTGGTGACAGTGACCCGGCCGGTGAAGCCGACGGACGTGGCCTCCACCACCTGGTACACCACGGTGGTGGGCTCGGCCCCGGCCTGGGTCTGCGGTCCGGTGCTGCCGTCCCCGGACGAGGACCCCTCGCGCTCGGGCCCCGGGGACGCGTCATGTGTGGGTTCGGCGCCGTCCTGCGGGCCGGGGGCCTCCGTCGCGCCCGGGGTGCCGCCGAACTGGAGGTAGATCTGCGTGGTGCTGTAACCGAACAGGAGCAGCCCGAGGATCACCCCGGAAATGACGAGGACATTGAGCAGCCTCGGGGGTTCCACCCTTTTGGGAACGGTGCTCCCGAGGAGTCCGCCGATACGCCGCAGGGCACCGGCGTCTTCCGGTTCGCTGCGGTGGGCTCCACGACGAGGGCTGTACCGTCGCCTACCCATGCCGCCCCATATACCGCCTCTCGCCGCTGATCTTCTGACCTTCCCCATCCCTGACCTGCTGTTTCCTCCGGTCAGGGGTGTTCCTCGTGCGGATCGTCGCGGGCCGGAGTCCCACGAGGCCGGACGGCCGCCCGAGAGGCAGCGCTGGCCGCGTTGGCAAAGCCTAGCGCGATCAACAAACAGGACAAATCCAAACAGGCCTAAGCCCGCCGAAAATGATCCCATCCGCCGTTTTCGACCACGTTTTGGTCCACGGTGACGCGAGTACCGGTGCTTTCCGCCTCGGTCCCCGGAGCGTCGCCCACGGTTCCCACCACGTGCCAGTGCTCGGGTAGCCGCACCTCGGGTGGGAAGACCGCCGCGAGCGCGTGGTCCTCCCCGCCCGACAGCATCAAGCGGCGGGCGGCATCCACAGCCTTCCCCGCCGGGGCCCCGAGCACACGGACGGCTTCGAGGAGCGCGGGAGCGGGCCGGAAGGCGTCCGAGTCCAGATCGATACACACCCCGCTGGCCCGGCAGACGTGCCCCAGGTCCTGGACCAGACCGTCACTCACGTCGAGCATGGCGGTCGCGCCCAGCCGGGCCGCCTCGGGCCCGGCGGCGTAGGGCGGGCTCGGCCTGCGGTGCTCGGACAGACACTGGGCGAGACCGTCGGTCGCCCCGACCGGAATCGCCCCGACCGGAGACTCTCCGGCCTGCCCGGCCGAAGTTTCCCCCGCCGGGGTTCCCCCCGCTGCGTCGCTCCGCTCCAGCAGGGCCAGTCCCGCGGCGGACAGCCCCAGGTGCCCGGTGTAGGCGACCACATCCCCCGACCGTGCGCCGTCACGCCGCACCGGGGAGCGTCCTTCCAGGTCACCGAGGGCGGTGATGGCGATGGTGAGGGTGTCCGAGCCCACCGTGTCACCACCGACCACCGCTCCTCCGGCCAGTGCGCACTCGTCGCGCACCCCGGCGGTGAACTCCTCGGCCCAGGCCAGCGGCAGCTCGGGCGGCGCGGCGAAACCGATGAGCAGCCCGGTGGGGCGGGCGCCCATGGCCACGACGTCGGCGTAGTTCTGCGCCACGGCGCGGTGGCCCACGTCCCGAGCGCTGGACCATTCCCGTTTGAAGTGGCGGCCCTCCACCAGCAGGTCCGTGGTCGCGACCGTGCGCCCGTCCGGCGCGGCCACCACGGCGGCGTCGTCGCCGGGGCCAAGGATTACATCGTCCGTCCTGGGGAATTGGCTCGTCACGCGTGCGATCAGAGCGAACTCGCCAAGGCCCCCAATAGTGCTCAACACAGAGATCAGGGTACGGTGACGCTCCGGCGCAGTGGTCTAGACCCCGTGGTCAAGCCCCACGTGCGGCATTCTTTCGTCATCCTCTGTGCTTTTTGGCCAGAGATGGCCAGGGATACGTCCGCTCGACCTCACGCCCGGCACAGCATGAAGGAGAAGACACATGGTGCAGGCATACATCCTGATCCAGACCGAGGTCGGCCAGTCGGCCGAGGTCGCGGAACGAATCCGCGGGATCGAGGGGGTCGAACAGGCGAGCGATGTCACGGGTCCCTACGATGTGATCGTCCAGGCCAAGGCCGACGACATCGACGCCCTGGGCGCTCTCGTGGTGGCTCGGATTCAGCGCTTGGACGGCATCGCCCGTACCCTTACCTGTCCCATCGTCAACATCTGAGGTCGACTGAGTCGACGGAGCGAGGTTGCCTGTGCACAAGCGCTACTTCGGGGCGGCTCTGGCCGTCGCCCTGGTAACGGCTGGTTGCGGAACCCAGACCGTACAGATGCAGCCCCCCGAGACCGACGGCCAGACAGCCGAGGCCTGCGCCGCGCTGGTCGCCGACCTCCCGGACACCCTCCTCGGCGCAGACCGCGCCACGGTCCAGCCCGAGTCGGAGATCATGGCCGCCTGGGGTGACCCGCCCATCGGCCTGCGGTGCGGGGTGCCGCGTCCCTCCACCCTGAACATGGAGTCGGAGCTGCTGGAAGTCAACGACGTGGCGTGGTTCGGCCAGCCGGAGGACGAGCCCACCCTGTACACGGCGGTGGAGCGCGAGGCCTACGTCGAGCTGACGGTCCCGCCCTCCTACGGCGCCCCCGCCCCAGCGCTCAACACTCTGAGCGACCTGATCGACGAGCACCTGGCAGTACGCGCCGACAGCGGCATGTGACCGCGTCGGACGCGACCGGTTCCCGAAACTACTCCCAGGGCCGGTTCCCGGAGCCCCGAACACACGTGTGGGGCCGGAGGCGAGCGATTCGCCTCCGGCCCCACACGCTTTCCGCGGGGTCGTGAGTGAGTACTGACCTCGAGTACCGGGATGCCGCGGGTCAGCCGGTCCCCTGAGGCCTATTCGTCGTCCTCGGCGCCGGCGTCGGCGTCGGCGTCCTCATCCTCGGCGGGCTCATCGGCGTCCTCATCCTCGGCGCCCTCAGCGCCCTCGGCGGGCTCGTCGGTGTCCGCGTCCTCGATGGCTCCGCCACCGCCAGCCAGCTCCTCCTCCACCTCGTCGGCGGTCTGCTGGATCGCACCCGAGCAGGAGGCGCCCGGCTCGGGGACGTCGGTGCCGCGCTCGTAGAACTGCACGTAGCGGCTGAGGTTCTCGTCATCGGCACTGTCCACGGCGATCTGACGGCCCCAGCTGGAGGCGACGATCGGCGCGGGCATGTCGCCCTCGTAGGGGCTGATGACCAGGTAGTCGCCCGGGTTGTAGAAGTTCTGGAGCGTCTGGACCTCTTCTTCCGGCAGCTCGGGGTCGTAGGTGATCCACACCGCGCCGTGCTCCATGGAGTGGACCGCGAGCTCCGGGGTCACCGGGGCGCCGTAGACGCCGCAGTTCTGCCAGCTGGGCCAGTGCTGACCGCCGACCGGCGGGGACTGATCGTAGTCGACGACGTCGCCGATCTCCACGTGGCTGAAGTCCCCGACGGTGTACTCCTGGACGCCGTCGATGTTGCGCGAACGAAACTCCATGAAGATCGCGGTTCCCAGGAGACCCAGAACAGCCGCGGCGGCTACGCTGATCCCGGTGATCTTGAGGGCTTTGGCGCGGCGTTCCTTCTTGCGCTGCTCTTCCCGCAATGCGGCGGCGCGAGCGCGACGCTCCTCCGCCTTCGTCTTCTTGGCCACAGGGTCTCCTGGGATGCATGTGGTCGAATGGGACTTTCCTATCCTCTACTTTGGCACCAGAGTTGTGCGATTTGACCAGGGTGGTTCCGATGGGGCATATGAGCGGCCCGGCGTCCCGAGACGCCGACGGTGCCGACGAGACGTCGTACGAGGACGGATGGGCCGAGCCCGACGCGTTCTCCGAAAGCGACGAGGGCACCGGGGCGGCGCCCCGCACCGAGCGTTCCGTCCCGCTCTGGATGGCTGTGACCCTGGTCGCCTTGGCACTGGTCGGAGGGTTCCTCCTGGGCCGTCCGTCCTATCCCCTGGACACCGGGGCCGACGCCGGTTTCCTGCGTGACATGAGCGCGCACCACGCCCAGGCCGTGGACATGTCGATGACCATCCTCGACAAGACCGATGACGTCGAGCTGCACACGGTGGCCACCGACATGGCCCGGACCCAGCAGGCGCAGATCGGGATGATGCAGGGCTGGCTGACGGCCTGGGGGCTGAACTCACGCTCGGCGGAGCCCCCGATGACCTGGATGGCGGGCCACGAGCACGGCGGCGGCGAGGGCGAGGTGCCCGAGACCATGCCGGGGCTGGCCACCGACGAGGACCTGGTGCGGCTGAGCGACGCCGAGGGCGAGGAGGCCGAGGTGCTCTTCCTCGAGCTGATGATCGCCCACCACATCGGCGGGATCGAGATGGCCGAGGCCGAGGTGGAGCTCGGCAATGAGGAACTGGTCACCAACTTCGCCCAGGGGATGGTCGACGCCCAGACTTCCGAGGTCGAAAACATGGAACGCATGCTGGACAAGCGCGCGTGACCGGTCGGCCCCAGCGCTGATCTTCCGACCTGGCGCTTACAGCCTGGCGCTGCCAGGAGAAAACCAAGACGAGCACTACGCGCGGCGCGCTCCCGGACCGGGGGCGCGCCGTGTGTGTTCGGCATCTCAGGGGGCCCACCTCTACTACGACAAGCTGTAGTACTACTGTGTGCAGTACTACCGGCAGTCGGTACCTGAGAGGCGGGCATGGAAGCTCTAGACCTGGCGAGGTGGCAGTTCGGGATCACCACGATCTACCACTTCCTCTTCGTCCCCCTGACGATCGGGCTGTCGTTCATCGTGGCCGTCCTCCAGACCTTCTGGTACCGCACCGGACGGCACGAGTACCTCCAGGCCACCCAGTTCTTCGGCAAGCTGTTCCTGATCAACTTCGCCATGGGCGTGGTCACCGGGATCGTGCAGGAGTTCCAGTTCGGCATGAACTGGAGCGAGTACTCGCGCTTCGTCGGCGACGTGTTCGGAGCTCCGCTGGCGATGGAGGCCCTGCTGGCCTTCTTCCTGGAGTCCACCTTCATCGGACTGTGGATCTTCGGCTGGCACCGGCTCCCCCGCGGAGTCCACCTGGCCTGCATCTGGATCGTGGCCGTGGCCACCAACCTGTCGGCCTACTTCATCCTGGCCGCCAACGCCTGGATGCGCCGCCCGGTCGGCTACGAGATCAACCCCGAGACCGGCCGCGCCGAGCTCAACGACATCTGGGCCGTACTCAGCAACGACCAGGCCTGGTCCACCTACTTGCACACCGTCTCGGCCGCCTTCGTCACCGCCGGGCTGTTCGTGGTGGCGGTCAGCGCCTACAAGCTGTGGCGCAACACCAGGTACGACGACACCGGTGAGGTCGGCGTCGTCCCGCCCAAGCGTGACTTCGCGCTGTTCCGCGCCACCCTGCGGACCGGTCTGGTCGTCACCCTGGTGGCCGGCGCCCTGACGGTGTTCTCCGGCGACCACCAGGCCAAGCTGGCGGCCGAGTACGAACCCATGAAGCTCGCCGCGGCAGAGGCCCTGTGGGACACCGAGGAGGGCGCCGCCTTCTCCGCCTTCGCGGTCGGCGACACCGAGGCCCGCTACAACCCCATCGACGTCACCGTCCCCAACGTGCTGAGCTTCCTGGCCACCGGGCACTTCGACGGCGAGGTGCACGGGATGAACAACCTCCAGGAGGCCTACGAGGAGTTCTACGGGCCCGGCGACTACATTCCCAACGTGTTCGTCGTGTACTGGTCCTTCCGCCTGATGATGGGCTTCGGGATGTTCGGCATCGCCGTGGCCGCCGTGGGCCTGTGGATGACCCGGGGCCGGGAGCGGCTGCCCAGGACCCGGTGGTTCTACTACGCGGCGTTCGCCGCCCTGCCCGCCGCCCTGCTGGCCAACATCTTCGGGTGGGTGCTCACCGAGATGGGCCGCCAGCCCTGGACCGTCCACGGCGAACTCCTCACCGCGGCCAGTGTCTCCCCCGGGGTCAGCCTCGGCACCGTGGCGATGAGCCTGAGCCTGTTCACCGCGCTGTACGGGATCCTGTTCGTCGTCGAGGTCGGCCTGCTGTGGAAGTACATCAAGAAGGGCCCCTCCCACGTCGTCCCCGATCTGGAGAACGACGAGGACGAGTCCAAGATCCCGCACTTCAGCTACTAGGAGCCAACGACCATGGAACTGGCCGTCATCTGGTTCGTCGCCATCGCCGTCCTGTGGATCGGCTTCTTCCTCCTGGAGGGGTTCGACTTCGGGGTCGGGGTGCTACTGCCTTTCATGGGCAAGCGCCACTCCGTGGACCGCCGCGTGGCCATCAACGCCATCGGCCCGGTCTGGGACGCCAACGAGGTGTGGATGATCACCGCCGTCGGCGCCATGTTCGCCGCCTTCCCCGCCTGGTACGCGTCCGCGTTCAGCGGGTTCTACGTGCCGGTGCTGCTCATCCTGCTGGCGCTCATCGTGCGCGGGGTGGCCTTCGAGTACCGCCACAAGCGTGACAGCGACCAGTGGCGCAACTGGTGGGACCGGGCGATCTTCGTCGGCAGCGCCGTGCCCGCCTTCCTGTGGGGGCTGATCTTCGCCAACTTCGTCCGCGGGGTGGCCATGGACGCCGACCACATCGTCACGGCGTCACTGCTCGACCTGTTCAACCCCTACGCCCTGCTGGGCGGGGTGATGACCCTGTCCCTGTTCATCCTGCACGGCGCCGTCTTCCTGACCCTCAAGACCGACGGTCCGGTCCGGGTCCGCGCCCGCACGGCCTCCCAGTGGAGCGCCTGGGTGGCCGTGCCCGCCGTGGCCGTCTTCCTGCTGTGGACCCAGGCCGCACACGGTGCGGCGTGGACCCTGCCACTTGTCCTGATCGCCGTCGCGGCCCTGGTGGGCGGGGTCGCGGCGGCCCGGTTCCGCCGCGAGGGGTGGTCCTTCCTGGCCACGGCGGTCACCATCGTCCTCACGTTCACCGCGCTGCTGGGATCGCTGTTCCCGAACGTGCTCCCCTCCACCACCGACCCGGCGTTCAGCCTGACCGTCGCCAACGCCTCCTCCGCCGACTACACGCTCACCCTGATGACGTGGGTGGCGGTGGTGTTCCTGCCGCTGGTGCTGGGCTACCAGGCCTGGAGCTACTGGGTCTTCCGCAAGCGGGTCACCGGAGAGCAGATCACCCGGGCCACCGTCACGGCAGGGAAGGGCGAGCCGGACCAGGCCGCCTGAGCCCCAGGGCCCACAACCCGCGGAAACCGCAGAACCAGGTAGGTCCGCTCGCCCCCACTCCCCCGAGATCGCCCCGGGAAGTGGGGGTTGAGCGTTTCCGGAAAGCCTCCCTGGATACTGGGAACGGCCAGCACCAGACGAGTTTCAGCCCAGAGTTTCGACGCTACGAGGTCGCCCACACATGAAACCGCTCGATCCGCGCCTGGTCCGCACCGCAGGCGCGGTCCGGACGCACCTGGCCGTCACCGTCGTCAGCGGCGTGCTGATCACCGGACTGATCCTCGCCCAGGCCTGGCTGCTCGCCGAGGTCATCACCGGGGCCTGGGCCGGGGAAGGCATGGACGCCCTCGGCTGGATGATCGCCGCGGTGGCCGCCGTCGCCGTGGCCCGCGCCCTGCTGTCCTACGTCGCCGAGACCTCGGCACTGCACAGCGCCGCGCGCACCAAGTCGCAGCTGCGCCGCAAGCTGGTCGCGCACGTGACCGGTTCGGGCAAGGTGTGGCTGGCCGAGGGCGGGGACCGCGAGGACGGCTCACCCAAGGCCGGTGAACTCGTCACCCTGGCCACCCGCGGCCTGGACGCCCTGGACGAGTACTTCTCCCGCTACCTGCCCCAGCTGGTCCTGGCCTGCATCGTGCCGTTCGCGGTGCTGGCGGTGGTGTTCTGGGCCGACTGGATCTCCGGGATCGTCATCCTGGTGACGCTGCCGCTCATCCCGATCTTCATGGCGCTGATCGGCATGCACACCCAGCAGCGCATCGACCGCCAGTGGCGGCTGCTGAGCAGGCTGGGCGGGCACTTCCTCGACGTCGTGGAAGGGCTGCCCACGCTCGCGGTGTTCCGCAGGGCCAAGGCCCAGGCCGCGATCATCCGCAAGGTCGGCGAGGACCATCGGTCGGCGACCATGGGGACGCTGCGGATCGCGTTCCTGTCGGCGTTCGCCCTGGAGCTGCTCGCGACCCTGGCAGTGGCGCTGGTGGCGGTCGAGGTGGGCCTGCGCCTGCTGGGCGGGCACATGGACTACCAGACCGCACTGCTGGTGCTGATCCTGGCGCCCGAGGCCTATCTGCCGCTGCGCGAGGTGGGCGCGCGCTTCCACGCGAGTATGGAGGGGGTGGCCGCCGCCGACCAGGTCTTCACCGAGCTGGACCGCAAGCGCGGGGCCGCCGCCCGGGCCGGCGCGGAAGGCGAGGAGCACGAGGATCGGAAGGCTCCGGCCCCGACCTCGGCCCCGACCGGGACCGCCGCCCCCGCCGCCGCGGGCGACATCCGCTTCGAGGGGGTCGGGCTGCTCTACCCGGGCCGCGACGTCCCCGCCCTGTCCGGCCTGGACCTGACCGTCCGCGCCGGGGAGCACCTGCTGCTCACCGGGCCGAGCGGGTCGGGCAAGACCACCCTGCTGTCCCTGCTGCTGCGACTGGGCGAACCCACCGAGGGGCGGATCAGCGTGCGCGCGCCCGGCGGCGAGTGGACCCCCATGGACCGGATCCCCGCCGACGACTGGCGGCTGGGCATCGCCTGGGTCCCCCAGCACCCCTACCTGTTCGACGTCTCCGTCGCCGACAACATCCGCCTGGGCGCACCCGACGCCGACATGAAACGGGTCCGGGAGGCGGCCCGGCTGGCCGAGGCCGACGGGTTCGTCTCCGCCCTGCCCGACGGCTACGAGACGCGCCTGGGTGAGCGGGGCGCCCGGCTGTCCGCCGGGCAGCGGCAGCGGATCGCGCTGGCCAGGGCGATGTGCCGGGACGCCCCGCTGGTCCTGTTGGACGAACCCACCGCGCACCTGGACGCGGAGAACGCCGCGTCGGTGCGTACCGCGGTGACCCGCCTGTTGGCGGGGCGGACCGCGGTGATCGTGGCGCACGACACCGGCTGGGCCGAGTCCGCGCTCGGCGAGAACCTGCGGACCGCCGAACTCCCGCTGCTGACCCGAGGGGCACACCGATGAGGACCGAGACGACCGACCCCTTGGCGGTGGACGAGCGGGAGCGGCGCCGGAACCCGCTGCGCCGGATGATCGGGCTGGCCTGGCCCCGGGGCGGAAGGTTCGCGCTGGGCGTGCTGCTCGGCGCCGCCGCCACCGGTTCGGGTGTGGCGCTGCTGGGCGTGGCCGCGTGGATGCTGGCCACGGCCGCGAACCACCCCTCGATCACCGCATTGAGCGTGGCCGTGGTCGCCACCCGCGCGTTGGGTGTGAGCAAGGGCGTGACCCGCTACCTGGAGCGGCTGGTCACCCACGACGCCGCCTTCCGAACCCTGGCCGAGGTGCGGGTTCGCGTGTACGAGCGCCTGGCCAGAACCGAGCCGTTCGGTCGTTTCCGCTCCGGTGACCTGGTCTCGCGTCTGGTCAACGACACCGAGGCCACCCTGGACCTGCTGGTGCGCGGGCTCACTCCGCCGCTGGTTTCCGTTGTCACGGGCGGCGCGACGGTGCTGTTCCTGACCGTGGTGTACGTGCCGGGCGGGCTGCTGCTGGCCGCGGGTCTGCTGCTGGCAGGGCTCGCTGTGCCTCTGGCCGCGGCCGCACTCGGCAAGGGGCCGGGGCAGCGCGAGGCGCAGGCGCGCGGCAGGCTCTCCACGGCCCTGGTGGACACCCTTCAGGGCGCGCCGGACCTGGTGGCCTACGGCGCCATGGACCGGCAGGTGGAGCGGGTGTACGAGGCTGACGCCGAACTCACCCGGGTGGCCCGGCGCGACGCCGCGACCCTCGGGCTGAGCGCCGGGGCCACCGCGCTGATCACCGGGCTGACCGTCTGGGGCGCGCTGTTGCTGGGCGTGCTCGCCGTGGAGGACGGGGTGATCGGCCCGACCGCGCTGGCGGTGCTGGTGCTGACCACGCTCGCCGCCTTCGAGATCGTCGCTCCGCTGCCCGCGGTGGCCGCCAAGCTGGGGTCGATCCGGGCCAGCGGGGAGCGGTTGTTCGGGGTGCTGGACACCCCGCCCGCGATCTCACCTCCCGCCCGGGAGGGCCTGGAGATCGATCCGGAGGCCGACGCCACGGTTCGGGTTCGGGATCTGCGGGTGCGGTACGGCCCCGAGGAGCCGTGGGCGCTGGACGGGGTGGATCTGGAGATCCCGGCCGGGGCGACCGTCGCGGTGGTGGGGCCCAGCGGCGCGGGCAAGAGCACGCTCGCCTCGGTGCTGCTGCGTTTCCGCGACCCGGACGGCGGCCGCGTGGAGATCGGTGGGGTGAGCGTCACCGACTACCCGGCCGACGAAGTGCGCCGGGTGGTGTCCGGGGTGCCGCAGGACCCGCACGTGTTCGCGTCCACGCTCCGGGAGAACCTGCGGCTGGCCAAACCGGGGGCCGAGGACGAGGAGCTGTGGGCGGCGCTGCGCCGGGTTCGGTTGGCCGGGGAGGTCGAGGCGATGCCCAGGGGCCTGGACACCCAGGTGGGTTCGCACGGCCTGGGGCTGAGCGGCGGTATGCGCCAGCGGCTGGCACTGGCCCGCGCGGTGCTGGCGGCGCCGCGCGTCCTGGTCCTGGACGAGCCGACCGCGCACCTGGACCCGGACACCCGCGACGCGGTGGTGGCGGACCTGCTCGACGCCGCCCGGGGGTTCTCCACCCTGCTCATCACCCACGACCTCACCGGCCTGGACCGGGTGGACCGGATCTACGTGGTCCGCGAGGGCCGGGTGTGCCAGTGGGGGACACACGAGGAGCTTCTCGCACGTGAGGGGTGGTACCGGTCGGTGCACGAGCGCTAAGGTTCGCGCGTGAATCCTGTACGTGAGGTCTTCGGTGGTTTCGGTGTCCTGCTGCGCGGTCTGGGCATCGTGCTGCGCAAACCGCGCCTGTTCCTGCTCGGCGCGCTGCCCGCGTTGGTCACGTCGCTGCTGTTCCTGGCGGCGCTGATCACCCTCGCGGTGAACATCACCGGTCTGGTGGCGTGGGCGACGCCGTTCGCCGAGGACTGGGAGAGCGCCTGGCGGGGGCTGGTGCGCGGCGCGCTGAGCCTGGCGCTGCTGGCCGGAGCGGTCCTGGTCATGGTGGTGACGTTCACGACGGTGACGCTGGGCCTGGGCTCGCCGATCTACGACAAGATCGCCGAACTGGTCGAACAGGAACTGGGCGGCGCGCCCGAGGCCCCGGACGAGGCGCTGATGGCGTCGGTGACCCGTTCGGTGCGCCAGTCGACGGGGGTCGTGCTGGTCTCCCTCACCGTGACCGTCAGCGCGTTCCTGCTCGGGCTGGTCCCGGTGGTCGGCTGGATGGTGGCCCCGGTGCTGACCGCGGTGGTGGGAGGCTGGCTGCTGGGCATCGAGCTGACCGCGAGCGCCTTCGACCGCCGCGGCCTGCTGCGCATCCGCGACCGCCGCCACTTCATGGCCGCCCGCCGCTGGCGCGTCCTGGGCTTCGCGATCCCGACCTACTTCCTGCTGGCGATCCCCTTCGTGGCAGTGGCGGTTTTCCCGGCGGCGACCGCGGGCGGCACCATCCTCGCCCGGGAGCTCCTCACAGAGGGCCCCCAGGGGCCGCAGGAGCCCCAAACTCCCCCGATTCCTCACCAGAACCCACCCGAAGCACCAAAGGCCCCGTAGGAGCCGCCTCAGCCCTAGCAGGCAATCGAAAAGCGACGAGGGGCGGACGATCTAGCGATCGTCCGCCCCTCGTCACGTGTTCGGGGAAGTGCCCCGTCTCCCTTTTAGGAGAAGGAGAGCAACAGGTCAGCGGCTTCGAGTTTGAGGTCGAAAGGCTGAGGAAGTCGCACAGACCCGCGGCGAAGGACACGGGTGACTTCCCGGTACTCGTCTCCCTCTGGCTGACGGAACAGGGCGACCTCATCCTGCTTCGGATCAATCACCAGGTAGAGAGGGACTCCGGCCTGCGCGTATCCCTTCGTCTTGTTGGTCCAGTCGTGGTGCGCACTACTGGGCGAGACAACCTCGACAACCAATTCCGCCTCTTCGGCCGGACGAATCCACGACGGACCGTCCCAACCCTGCCCCCGCACGAGAGCTGTCGGCAAGACCACCAGGTCGGGCACGTAGCGATCACCGGTCTTGGCGATCTCCAAGGTGAGCACCTGCACTGCCCGAAGGCCTTTGGCTTTGAGTCCGCCCTCCAGCACCGACTCGTGAACCTCGGTGACGATGTCGGCATGCCTGGCACTGGGCGTTGGCGACACGGTGATGCTCCCATTGATGATTTCCACGCGGTAACCATCCGGGAGTTCGAGACTTTCGGCCAGAGTGTGGAGATCCATGGTCGGCTCATCCGTCCGCTCTTGCACAGCACACGTCATAGAGGGCTCCCTGAGGTATCCAGAACGTTCCTGAGCTCAGCGAGAGCACTTTTCCAGCGTACGTCTTTTCCCGAAGAATCCCCAGGAAACACCAGGGGCGGACGATCGCGTGATCGTCCGCCCCTTGGCATGTGTTTGGTGGTTTGGCCGGTGCGGTCAGCGCAGGCCGGGGTTGCGGCGCAGGGCCGTGGTGATCATGCGCTCGACGAGTTCGGCGTAGCCCAGGCCGGTGGCGCCCCACATCTGTGGGAAGGCCGACGACGGGGTGAAGCCGGGCATCGTGTTGAGCTCGTTGACCAGGACCTCGCCGTCCTCGGTGTAGAAGAAGTCCACCCGGGCCAGCCCCTCGCAGCCCATGGCCTCGAAGACGTCGGCGGCCATCTTGCGCAGGCGCGCCGTGGCTTCCTCCGGGATCTCGGCGGGGATGGTCAGGCCGCTCGTGGACAGGTACTTGGCCTCGAAGTCGTAGAAGTCGAAGCCCTCCGCCACGTGCACCTCGGCCGGGAAGGAGACGTCCGGGGTACCGCCGTCCTCCGCCTCCAGGACGCCGCACTCGATCTCGCGACCGATGACCTGGGCCTCGACCAGGACCTTGGGGTCGTGCTCGCGGGCGGCCTCGACCGCGGCGATCACGGCGTCGGTGTCCTTGGAGTCCTTCACCTTGCTGATACCGACGCTGCTCCCGGCGCGGGCGGGCTTGACGAAGACCGTCTCGCCCAGCTCGGCGATGTCGTCCAGGACCTTCTTGCGCTCAGTCCGCCAGGTGCGCTCGGTGATCGCCACGAAGTCGCTGGTGGGGATGGCGTTGCCGACCAGGAGGGCCTTCATGAAGACCTTGTCCATGGCGGCGGCACTGGAGAAGACCCCTGCACCCGCGTAGCGCACGCCCATCATCTCGAAGAGACCCTGGATGGTGCCGTCCTCGCCGAAGGGGCCGTGCAGCAGCGGCAGCACGACGTCCACCTCGGCCAGGCGCCGAGTGCCCTGCTCCGGGGTCACCGTCATGAGCTGGCCCGCCGCGTCGAAGGGCAGCGCCAGTTCGACGCCGTCCTCGGAGACGGTGGGCAGGGCCTTGGTCTCCGCGTCGATGCGCAGGCTCTCGGGGTCTCCCGAGGTCAGGACCCAGTTGCCGGTGGGGGTGATCCCGACCGGGACAACCTCGTAACGGTCCTGGTCGATGACGGACAGGACGCTGCCCGCGGTGACGCAGGAGATCTCGTGTTCGGAACTACGCCCGCCGAAGACGACGGCGACCCGAATCTTGCGCTGCTCGGACGACATGCTGCCTGACCTTATCTCGCCTGCTGATGGAACCGGTTCGGGGCGAAACGCACCCGTGTGTCACTTTCCCCCGTCGAGCGCCGCGAGGGCGTCCTCGATGAGGTCCTGGGGGTCCTCCAGACCGATGGAGAACCGTACCGCGCCCAGGGAGATGCCCGCGGCGGCCAGCTCCGCCTCGCTCATGCTGCGGTGCGAGGTCGAGGCCACGTGCCCGGCCAGGGTGTGCGTGCCGCCGAGGGAGGCGGCGATGGTAGCCACCTGAAGCCGGTCCGCGAAGGCCATGCCCTCGTCGGCGCCGCCGCGCGGGTGCACGGTGACCACCGCGCCGTAGCGGCCTTCGTCGAAGAGCTTGCCGGCGAGCGTGTGCTCGGGGTGCGAGGCCAGCGACGGGTGGTCCACCCGCTCCACGAGCGGGTGCCCGTCCAGAGCGGCCGCGAAGGCCGCGGCGCTCTCGCACTGGCGCTGCACGCGCAGCGGCAGGGTCTCCAGGCCGCGGTGCAGCAGGTACGCCTCGTCCGGGGCCAGGCACGGGCCCAGGTCGATGCGGGCCGCGCGGATACGGTCGATCAGGTCGGGCGAGGCCACGGCCACGCCGCCGGTGGTGTCGCTGTGCCCGCCCAGGTACTTGGTGGCCGAGTGCACCACGATGTCGGCGCCGAACTCCAGGGGGCGGCAGACCGCCGGGGAAGCGAACGTGGAGTCCACCACCAGGGCGGCGCCCGCCTCACGGGAGATCTGTGCCAGCCCGGGCAGATCGGAGACGGTCATGGCCGGGTTGGACAGCGTCTCGGTGAACACCACGCGCGTCTGGGGCGTGACCGCCGCGCGTACGGCGTCCAGGTCGGTGATGTCCACGAAGTCCGTGCGCACCCCGAAGCGGCGCATCAGCCGGTCCAGCAGCGAGTACGTGTTGCCGTAGATCTGGCGGGAGGCCACCACGTGCGCCCCGGCCTCGGTGAGGGCCAGCAGCACGGTGCTGATCGCCGCCATACCGGAGGCGAAGGCCTGACCACGCACCCGGTCGGGGAGCCCCGCGCCCTCCAGCGCCGCGACCGCGTCCGCGAAGGCGTCCACGGTGGGACTGTCGATGCGGGCGTAGGAGTAGCCGCTCCGCGCACCGGCCAGCACGTCCGCGAACCCCTGGGAGGTGTCGAACGCGTAGGTGGTGGCCCGATGGACGGGCATCCGCATCGGCCGCTCGGCGGGGACCGGAGCCAGCGGGGCGGAGACCGCCCGCGTGTGCTCCCCCGCGCTCCCGGAACCAGGTGTGTGTGTCATCGTGCTCGCTCTCAGACGCCGTAGCGCTCCGGCTTGGTGCTGCGTGACATGAACGCCAGCAGTGCCTGGGCCGGGCTCATGTCGTGGTGCATCATCTTGACGACGGCCTCGGTGATCGGCATGTCGACCCCGTGGGTCCAGCCGAGTTCGAGGATCGACTCGGACGACTTGACCCCCTCGGCCGTCTGCCTGGTCTCGGCGACGACCTGTTCGAGGGTTTTGCCCGCGCCCAGTTTCTCACCGAAGGTCCGGTTCCGCGACAGTGGGGACGAGCATGTCGCCACGAGGTCACCCATTCCGGCCAAGCCGGACAGGGTGTGTTCGTCGGCTCCGAGCGTCACCGCGAGGCGGGTGGTCTCGGCCAGCCCGCGGGTGATCAGCGAGGCCTTGGTGTTGTCACCGAAACCCATGCCCTCGGCGACGCCGACTGCCAGGCCGATCACGTTCTTCATCGCGCCACCGATCTCCACGCCCACCAGGTCGGTGCTGGTGTAGGGGCGGAAGTACGTGGACTTGCAGAGCCCCTGTAGGAGGACGGCCGTCTCGTAGTGCGGGCAGGCGACCACGGCGGTGGCCGGCTGGCGCTCGATGATCTCCCGAGCCAGGTTGGGCCCGGACACCACAGCGATCCGCTTCTCGGACATTTCGAGGACCTCGCCGATGACCTGGCTCATCCGCATGAGGGTGCCGAGCTCGACACCCTTCATGAGGCTGACCACCACCGCGTCCTCGGCGATGTGCTCCCGCCAGGACGCCAGGTTCTCCCGCAGTGTCTGCGAGGGGACGGCCAGCACCACGACCCGGGCGCCGGACAGCGCCTCGGCCGCGTCCGTGGTGGCGTGCAGCCGCCCGTTGAGCGTGATCCCCGGAAAGTAGTCCGGGTTCTCCGAGGACTCGTTGATCGCGTCGACCACCGCAGCCCGGCGCCCCCACAGGACCACCTCGGCCACAGGGCCCTCGCCGCTCTTGCGCGCCAGGTCCGCGGCGTCGGCGACGATGTTGGCGAACGTGGTCCCCCAGGACCCGCTGCCCAGTACCGCGACCTTCACGTGGCCCACGTTGTCAGCGCTCATCTGGTCGGTCATGCCCCCGTGCTGTTCTTCCCGTTGTCGGCTTCGGTGGTTTCGGCGGTCGTGTCAGCGGTCGGCACCTCGGGTGCCTCCGTGATCTCTTCCCGCTCGGCGCGCTTGGCCTCCGCGGCCTGCTGGCGGGCCTTCTTGAAGTCGAAGGGCTCGGCCGGCGGGGTCTCACCACGAATCTCGGCCTGCAGGGCGGTGATGTCGGCCATGATCGCCTTGGTGGCGCCGTCCAGGACGGTCGCGGTGATCGGCTTGCCCCGGAACTCGGACAGGTCCACCGCCGGGCCCGCGCGGAACTGGACCTTCTTGCGCGGCGGCAGCAGACGCGGCTTCTTTTCACCGTAGGGCAGGATGTTCTGCTCGCCCCAGTGCGCAACGGGGATGACCGGCACACCGGTGGTCAGGGCCAGCCGGGCCACGCCATTCTTGGCGGTCATCGGCCACAGCTCGGGGTCGCGGGTGCAGGTGCCCTCCGGGTAGAAGATCACCGACGAACCGTCCTCGACGAGCGCCTTCTCGGCCTCGCCCAGCGCCTTGACCGCGTCGGCGCTGCCGCGCTTGATCGGGATCTGTCCGGTGCTCCTGGCCACCGAGCGGACCACGGGGATCTTCATGACCGCGTCCTTCATGGTGAAGGTCGGCCAGCGGCGCGCACCGATGTAGAGGAAGTGCGCGACGGTCAGGGGGTCGGTCACCGAAAGGTGGTTCGCCGCGATGATGGCTCCGCCCTGGGCGGGCACGTGCTCGGTGCCCTTCCACTCGGGCTTGACCACGAACCACAGGACGAACCGGACGATCCGGGACACGACCCACTTGACCCATCGCGATTCTCGTTGCTTGGCCACGGGGGACTCCTCACTTCTCACTCCCGGCCCGGTCCGGACCACGGAAGCTCAACCGACTCAGTCTAGGACGTGCACTGATGTACCGGGGTGCGCCGTTCGGGGCGCCCGGCCGGACACGCCCAGGGTGCCCGCGCCGCGCCGTACCCCGAACGCCTACCCTCATCACTGTCGTGGCCGCATCAACGTCCCGGGGGAACCGTGACCGGCTTTGGAGAGCGAGGCGGGGCTTCGCACGTCGGGGTGCGCTGGTCCCTGATCGTCCCAGTCAAGCACCTCGGCCTGGCCAAGACACGACTGACCCGGGCCGCCGGGGAGCTCCGGGAGGACCTGGCGCTGGCGATCGCCTGCGACACGGTGGCCGCGGCGCGCTCCTGCCCTGCCACGGGGGCTGTGTTCGCGGTGACCGAGGACCCGCGTGCGCGCGCCGAGCTCGCGGGACTGGGCGCGGTGGTGGTGGGCGGTGAGCCAGGCGGTGGTCTGAACCCGGCGTTGGAGCACGGGGCCCGGATCGCGGCCGCCCGCCTGCCGGGGTTCGGGGTGTGTGCGCTCTCCGCGGATCTGCCCGCGCTGCGCCCGGCCGAACTGGAGCGGGTGCTGGCGGCCGCCGCCGCGCACGGAAGGTCGTTTCTGGCGGACTCCCCCGGCGTGGGGACCACTCTGCTGGCCGCTTCGCCCGGGATGCGGCTCGCCCCGGCCTTCGAGGGGGCCTCACGCGCCCGCCATCTGGCCGGTGGGGCCCGCGAACTGCTGGTCCCGGGCACGGAGTCGGTCCGGCGGGACGTGGACACCCCAGAGGATCTGACGGCCGCGGCGGCCCTGGGCGTGGGGCCTCGCACGCGTGAACTCCTGGAGCGGGTGGCGGCGCGCGCTCCGAGCGACGCCTGCTGACGGTTCCGGAGCGGACCCGGGAGCAATCCCTGAACCGGCCCCGGACAGTGCTCCGCCCGGGTCCCCTTGTGGGAAACCCGGGCGGAACCAGCCGTTCGCCAGAGGGCGAGCGGTATTACTTCTTGTCGCCGTTGACCAGAGCCTTGAAGTCAGCGCCAGCGCGGAACTTCGGAACGAAGCTCGCGGGGACGTTGATCGTGGCGCCTGTGGCGGGATTGCGGGCGGTGCGAGCCGCACGCTCGGACTTCTCGAAAACGCCGAAGCCCGTGATGGCGACCTTGTCGCCCGACGCCACGGTGGCCTGAATGGTCTCAAGCACAGCGTTGACCGCTTCGGTCGCGGTCTTCTTGTCTCCGAGACGGTCGGAGATCGCGTCGATCAGGTCACGCTTGTTCATAAGGTTCCTCCGGTTCCCCCTTGCTCGCACGAAATTAGGGGAAGCAGAGGCCCTTACACAAATACAAACGCCCGTGAGCTAGGCGTGTCGGGCCCCTCCCGACCTGCAAGGTCACCCTCCGCAACGGATGGGGTGCAAGAGGCGGGGGTGGCGACCAGGCCCCTTTTGACCCCTTCTGCGGCCCTCAAATGCCTACGTATAACCGGATTCCGGGCGCGGGGCAGGCTGCGGTTAAGGGCACAAAGACCGTAAGCGAGCGCTCACGTCAAGTAAAGGTAAAATTATTCGGGACCGAGGGTGCACTGAGTCACAACGACCCTCGATCCCGCTTCAGTTCGGCGTTCCGAACCCCGTCCGGCGCTAGAGCGTGACCGGCTTCCAGGGCTCGCGAGTGGTCTCGAACTCACCGATCTCATCCGTGTGACGGAGCGTCAGGGCGATGTCGTCCAGACCCTCCAACAGCCGCCAGCGGGTGTAGTCGTCCAACTCGAACGGCTCCTGCACGCCGGGCCCGCGAACCTCGCGGTTGACCAGGTCCACCGTCACCTCGGTGGCGGGGTCGGCCTCGATGGCGTCCCACAGTCGGTCGATGACCTCCTGCGGCAGCAGGACGGTCAGCAGGCCGCCCTTGAGCGAGTTGCCGCGGAAGATGTCGGCGAAGCGCGAGGACAGCACGGTCTTGAAGCCGTAGTCCTGCAGCGCCCACACGGCGTGCTCACGGGAGGAACCGGTACCGAAGTCCGGCCCGGCCACTAGGACGGACGCGCCCTCGTACTCGGGGCGGTTGAGCACGAAGTCCGGGTCGGACTTGCGCCACTCGGCGAACAGGCCGTCCTCGAACCCGGTGCGGCTGACCCGCTTCAGGTAGACGGCGGGGATGATCTGGTCGGTGTCGACGTTGCTGGCGCGCAGCGGGACGGCCCGACCGGTGTGGACGTCGAACTTCTCCATGGGAGGACTCTCCTTACGGGGTCGGGACGGGCTACTGGGCGTCCAGGTCGGCGGGTGAGGACAGGGTGCCGCGCACGGCGGTGGCGGCGGCGACCTGGGGCGAGACCAGGTGGGTACGGCCGCCGCGGCCCTGACGGCCCTCGAAGTTGCGGTTGGAGGTGGAGGCGCTGCGCTCTCCGGGCTTGAGCTGGTCCGGGTTCATACCCAGGCACATCGAGCAGCCCGCCTCGCGCCACTCGGCTCCGGCGTCCAGGAAGACCTGGCCCAGGCCCTCCTCGTTGGCCTGCTCCTTGACCCGCATGGAGCCGGGCACCACGAGCATCCGCACGCCGTCGGCGACCTTGCGGCCCCGGACGATCTCCGCGGCGGTGCGCAGGTCCTCGATCCGGCCGTTGGTGCACGAGCCGAGGAAGACGGTGTCCACCTTGACCTCGCGCATCGGCGTTCCGGCCTTGAGGTCCATGTACTTCAGGGCCTTCTCGGCGGCGGCGCGCGCAGAGGGGTCCTCGTAGGAGGCGGGGTCGGGCACCTCGGCGTCCAGCGGCACGCCCTGGCCGGGGTTGGTGCCCCAGGTGACGAACGGGCTGAGCTCGTCCGCGTCCAGGACCACCTCGGCGTCGAACTCGGCGCCCTCGTCGGTGCGCAGGCTCTTCCAGTGCTCGACCGCGGCGTCGAAGTCCGCTCCCTGGGGCGCGTGCGGGCGGCCCTGGACGTAGTCGAACGTGGTCTGGTCCGGGGCGATCATCCCGGCGCGGGCGCCCGCCTCGATGGACATGTTGCACACCGTCATGCGGGCTTCCATGGACAGGGCCTCGATGGCCTCGCCCCGGTACTCGATGACGTAGCCCTGGCCGCCGCCGGTGCCGATCTTGGCGATCACGGCGAGGATGATGTCCTTGGCGGACACACCCGGCCTGAGCGTTCCGTTGACCGTGACGGCCATGGTCTTGAACGGCTGCATCGGCAGGGTCTGGGTGGCCATGACATGCTCGACCTGGCTGGTGCCGATACCGAAGGCCAGCGCGCCGAACGCGCCGTGGGTGCTGGTGTGGCTGTCGCCGCAGACCACGGTCATACCGGGCTGGGTGAGGCCGAGCTGGGGGCCGACCACGTGCACGACGCCCTGGTCGATGTCGCCCATCGGGTGCAGGCGGATGCCGAAGTCGGAGCAGTTCTTGCGCAGCGTCTCGACCTGCTTACGGGAGACCGGGTCGGCGATGGGGGCCAGGAGGTCCATCGTCGGAACGTTGTGGTCCTCGGTGGCGATGGTCAGATCCGGACGGCGCACGGAGCGACCCGCCAGTCGCAGCCCTTCGAAGGCCTGCGGGCTGGTCACCTCGTGGACGAGGTGGAGGTCGATGTAGAGCAGGTCCGGCTCGCCGTCGGCACGTCGGACGACGTGCTCCTCCCAGACCTTCTCGGCCATCGTGCGTGCCATGGGCGATCGCCTCTCTCGTGTCTAGCGTCTGTGGCGCGTCTCGGGTGGAGGGGTGCTCATCTGGGCCGCTGGCCTCGCGCACGGATGTGCGGCCGACTTGCATTCCATATTTCGAGACGGCAATATCAAGCCATGGACAACTCTAGCTCATCCAGCGGTGTCGGTGTCCTGGACAAGACGATGTCCGTCCTCGACGCCTTGGAGTCGGGGCCCGCGTCGCTGGCCCAGCTGGTCCAGATCACCGGTCTGGCCCGCCCCACCGCCCACCGTCTCGCCGTCGCCCTGGAGCGGCACCGCATGGTCACCAGGGACAGTCAGGGCAGGTTCGTGCTCGGGCCGCGCCTGGGAGAGCTGTCGATCGCCACCGGCGAGGACCGCCTGCTCGCCGTGGCCGCGCCGGTCCTGGTCCAGCTGCGCGACCTCACCGGCGAGAGCGCCCAGCTCTACCGCCGCCAGGGCGACCTGCGCGTGTGCGTAGCCGCCTCCGAGCGCAGCAGCGGCCTGCGCGACACCGTCCCGGTCGGCAGCGAACTGCCAATGAACGCCGGTTCGGCCGCCCAGGTACTGCTGGCCTGGGAAGACGCCGACCGGATCCGCCGTTCCCTGGTGGGCGCGCGCTTCACCGCCGCCAGCCTCGCCCAGGTGCGCCGCCGCCGGTGGGCCCAGAGCGTCGCCGAACGCGAGCAGGGCGTGGCCTCAGTCTCGGCCCCGGTCTCCGGCCCGGGCGGGCGCGTGATCGGCGCGGTGTCCGTCTCCGGCCCGATAGAGCGACTCACCCGCTCACCGGGGCGCATGCACTCGCAGGCCGTGGTGTCGGCCGCCGAGAAGATCAGCGAGTCCCTGCACACCTACGAGGGCTCCCACTAACCAGCACCGGCCCAGCCTCGCCGGACCCACCACCATCCCCGAAGTCGACGGCGGTGCCCACCCAGGGCACCGCCTTTCGCATGTGTGCCGACGTATCCAGAGGGGTTCCGAAAACCCACCCCCGCCCGTGGACACTTATTGACACTTTGTCTAACATGACGGCATGTCTCACAAGAACGTGACTGGGGACACATCTTCCCAGGCCGAGCTCGACGCCTTCCGTGAGCTCCAGCAACTCGCCTACCAGGCCGCCAGCGACGTGGCGGCCACCCTCGAACCCGGTGTGACCGAACGCGAGGCCGCCCGGCGCATCCGCGAACACCTGGAGACCCGCGGAGTGCAGGACTGGTTCCACACCCCCTTCGCCTGGTTCGGCGACCGCACCGCCTTCCGTAACTTCCGGGTGCCCCTGCAGTTCTTCCCGACCAACCGCAGGCTGGAGGAGGGCATGCCCTTCATCCTCGACTGCGCCCCGGTCCGGGACGGCTACGTCGCCGACATCGGCTACTCCGGCTACCTCGGCGAGAACCCCCTGCACGACCGCCTGATGGACGACCTGCGCGCGCACCGGCGCCTGATCGTCGAAAAGGTCCGCGAGGGCAACACGCTCCAGGACGTCTACCGCTCCGTTGACGCCCTCATCCGCGAACAGGGCTACGACAACCGGCACCAGGTCTATCCCGGCCGTGTCATCGCCCACCAGGTCGGCAAGGTCGAGTCCCGACTGCCCAAGGCGATCGTCGCGGGCTTCGGCATCCGCTCCCTGCAGACCCTGTTCGGTGACCTCATCGTCGAGCGCATGCACCACCGCTCCCCGCTGTGGGCGGACGGCGACATCTCCGCGCACCCCGCCACCCCCGGCATGTGGGCGGTGGAACCCCACATCGGCTTCCGCGACATGGGGGTCAAGTTCGAGGAGATCCTCGTCGTCACCTCCGGCGACGCCTACTGGCTCGACGACGACCTGCCCCACGTGAACCGGTGGAACGACCGCTCCCCGGTCACCGCCGCGGGCCCCGGGGCCTCCGGCAGCACCCTGACCACCGTCTGCGCCGACGAGGAGGCCACCACCGCATGAGCCCCGGACCGCACCGCTACGTCACCGCCACCGACGGCCAGCGCCTGGCCGTCTACTCCGCCGGGGTCGGCTCCGATCCCACCCGTCTGCCTCCACCGCCCTCAACGGACGCCTACGGCGCAGTACCTCCCACTCTGCTCCTGGTCCACGGCTACCCGGACAACGCCGCCGTCTGGGACGCCCTCGTCGCCGACCTCGCCGCCGACTACCACGTGGTCAGCTACGACGTCCGCGGCGCCGGGCGCTCCACCGCCCCCGACGACCGCTCCGGCTACCTGATGGACCAGCTCGCCGACGACCTGCGCACCGTCGCCGACGCCGTCAGCCCCGACCGGCCCGTGCACCTGGTCGCCCACGACTGGGGCTCCATCCAGACCTGGCACGCCGTCACCGAGCCGAAGCACGCCCACCGGTTCGCGTCCTTCACCTCCGTCTCGGGCCCCGACCTCGACCACGCCGGGCACTGGCTGCGGAAGGCCCCCGACGGTGTCCGCAACGTGCTGCGCCAGGCCGTGCGCTCCAGCTACATCGGCTTCTTCAGCACACCCGGACTGCCCGAGGCCGCTTGGCTCAGCGGGATCGGCGGCGCCGCACTGGCCGGGCTGGAGCGCATCGGCGGCGGCCCCCGGGTCCCCGCCAAGCGCGCCACCCGCGACTACCTCAACGGGCTGGAGCTGTACCGCGCCAACATGTTCCGCCGCTTCACCCAGCCCGCCGAACGCCGCACCGGCGTGCCGGTTCAGGTCCTGGCGCCCACGCACGACGCGTTCATGGTCGAGCAGGTGCAGTCCAACGCCGCGCGCTGGGTCGAGGACTTCCGCTTCCACCGCTTCAAGGGCGGCCACTGGTCGGTCCGCTCCCACCCCGAGCCGGTCGCCCGGCGCGTGCGCGCGTTCGTCGAGGAGATCGAGTCCGGGGCACCGCGCCCGGTCCGCAACCTCACCGCGCAGCAGGCCCGCCGCCACGGCGGCGCCTTCGCCGGTCAGGTCGCCGTGATCACCGGCGCGGGCAGCGGGATCGGCCGCTGCCTCGCCTTCGAGCTCGCCGAACGCGGCGCCCGGATCGTCGCGGTGGACGTCAACGCGCCCGCCGCCGAGCGCACCGCCGAACTCTGCTCCATGATCACGCCCGGTTCCAGCGCGCAGCGCGTGGACGTCACCGACTCCGCCGCCATGGACAAGCTCGCTGTAGGGGTGCGCGAGGAGTACGGGGTGCCGGACCTGGTGGTGAACAACGCCGGGATCGGTGTGGCCGGTCCCTTCCTGGAGGCCACCACCGAGGACCTGGAACGGGTGGTCGACATCAACCTGTGGGGCGTGATCAACGGTGTCCGCGCCTTCGCCCCGATGATGGTGGAGAGCGGGGGCGGCGGCCGGATCGTCAACACCGCCTCGGCCGCGTCCTACCTGCCCTCGCGGTTGTACGGCGCCTACTCGGCCACCAAGGCGGCGGTGCTCGGGCTCAGCCGCTCCCTGCGCGGAGAACTGGCGGGGAAGGGCGTGAGCGTCACCGCCGTCTGCCCGGGCCTGATCAACACCGGGATCATCTCGAACGCCCGCCTCTCCGGGATGGGCGAGGTCTCCGGCACCAAGGACAAGCTCAACCGGCTCTACCGGCTGCGCGGCTACACCCCGGAGAAGGCGGCCCGGCGGATCGCGAACGCCATCGAGTCCGGCCCGGAGATCGTCCCGATCACCAGCGAGGCGCACATCGGGCTGGCCCTGTCCCGGCTGTCCCCGGCGGCGATCCGCGGCTACGCCCGGGTGGCCCCGCCGATCTGAGCCGAGCCCGTGCCGGCCCGTCCCCCTTTCTCTTTCTCGAACACCCTCGCTCCCACCCAGGAGGCTGACCATGAGCAGCGACCACACTCTCCTCCCCGCCCAGCCCGGCGTGGACGAACCCGACCGCCTCGTCCTGCACGCGCGTGACGTGCAGTTCGACTGGAGCAAGCTGGACCTGCACTGGATCCCGAACGAGCCCTTCGCCACCCACGTCATCAACGTGCTGCACCTGCTGCTGCCCGAGGGTGAGCGGTGGTTCGTGGAGGTCTTCAAGCAGGCCGTCCCGCACATCACCGACGATGAGCTGCGCGAGCAGGTGCTCGGCTTCATCGGGCAGGAGGCCGTGCACGCCGAGGCGCACGCGGGCGTGCTCGACCACATGGACGCGCACGGCCTGGACCCGCGGCCCTACGTGGAGCAGATCGCCTGGATGTTCCGGGTCGTGCTCGGCGACCGCGACCTCTCCGGGGCCCGCGAATTCGCCTGGCTGCGCACCCGGCTCGCGGTGATCGCCGGAATCGAGCACTACACGGCCGTTCTGGGCCAGTGGGTGCTGGACGCGAAGGAGCTGGACGAGGTCGGCACCGACCCGACGATGCTGGACCTGCTGCGCTGGCACGGCGCCGAGGAGGTCGAGCACCGCGCGGTCGCCTACGACCTGTACACGCACCTGGACGGCGGCTACCCGCGCCGTGCTCTGGCGATGGGCGTGGCCGCCTTCGCGCTGGCCGCGCTGTGGGTACGCGGGGTACGGTTCCTGATCGCCAACGACCCCTACCTGAAGGGGAGGATCGAGGGACGCAAGCCCAAGGCCTCCTGGGCGCTGCGGGACGGCAAGCGCGGACTCATCCCGCACCTGGGCCGCCTGGCGCGGGCCGTCCCCGAGTACCTGCGCCGCAAGTACCACCCCTCGCACCACGGTTCCACCAGCCAGGCCGTCGCCTACCTGGCGGTCTCTCCCGCCGCCCGGGCCGCCGACGCCGCCGAGCAGGAGGCGGCGAGGAAGGAAGCGGAGAAGGCCCTGAAGCAGGAAGCGAAGCAGCAGGAGGCCTCGCAGTGACCGGCGAACCCCACCAGGACGAGCGCCCCCGGGAGGTCAAGCACAGCGCCGAGTTCTACGCGAACCCGCGCCCGCCGGTCTCCCTGTACGGCCGTCAGCGGCGCCCGGACCGGTTCATGCTGGGCCTGGGGAAACTCGCGGCGCGGATCGAGCCGCTCACCTCGCGGTGGCGGCCTGGCCACCCGCCGCTCGCACCGGCCGGGGACCTGCCGGTGCGGGTGGCCCGGGTGGAGCGGCCCGCACCGGACGTCGCGGCCCTGACCCTGGTGCCCGTCGGCCCGGGCGCCGTGCTGCCGTACTGGCAGCCTGGCCACCATGTGGACGTGGTGCTGAGCGGCGGCGTGGTGCGCCAGTACTCGCTCTGCGGCGACCCGGCGGACCGCTCCGGATACCGGATCGCGGTCCGGCGGATCGAGGGCGGTGTGGGTTCGGGGTTGGTCCACGAGCTCGCCGAGGGGGACGTGATCGGGCTGCGCGGGCCGCGCAACGCCTTCCCCTTCGCCCGGGCCGAGCGGTACATGTTCGTGGCGGGCGGTATCGGGATCACCCCGATCCTGCCGATGGTCCGGGCCGCACACGCCGCGGGCCGGGAGTTCGCGTTCGTCTACACGGGCCGGGACCGGGAGAGCATGCCCTTCCAGGACGAGCTGCCCGGGGTTGGGGGCGCGGGCGCGGCGAGCGTGTTCGTGCGACCCGACGACGAGTACGGGACCCCGGACGTCGAGGAGCTTCTGACTGATCTCACCCCCGGCACTGCCGTGTACGTGTGCGGCCCGACCCCGCTGATCAACGCGCTCCGGACGCGGGTGCCCGCGGAGAACCCGTTCTTCTCCGAGCGTTTCTCCCCGCCGCCGATCGTGGACGGCCGCAGGTTCGAGGTGCAGTTGGGCCGTTCCGGGCCGGTGCTCACCGTTCCGGAGGACGAGTCGGCGCTGGACGTGGTGCGCCGGGTGCGCCCGGAGACCGCTTACTCGTGCCGGCAGGGCTTCTGCGGCACCTGCCGGGTGGGGCTGCTGTCCGGGAAGCCCGACAACCGGGACCGGCCCACCGGCGGTTCGCCGCGCGGCGCGGAGTTCGCCCTGTGCGTCTCCCGCGCCGACGAGGACGAGCGCCTCGTACTGGACCTGTGAGCGGAGCGCGATAGCGGGACCCGGGGGGCGGTAGTTTCAGAAGCAGAGAGTTGCAGGGCTAGTTGCAGGGCCAGAAGTCAGGGCGAGCGGCCCCGGGAGGTTTCGACAGCGGTGGTGTCCAGCAGGGCCGACCGTCACCAGGCGCGGGTGACGGGCTCGGCGGTCCCGGCTGATCGGCCGGAGACCAGGCGGCGGCCACGCCGCATGGCGCCCCACGAACGCCGGGATGATCTGATCCGGACGGCGCTGCGCGTGTTCGCGCGGCGCCCTCCCGGTGATGTCACTCCGGAGGAAATCGCCGAGGAGGCCGACGTCTCCCGGGCCCTGGTCTACCGCTACTTCCCCAACATGGCGGAGCTGCGCAAGGCTGCTCTGGAGCAGGCCATGGCGGAACTCATGTCCCGCCTAGCCCCGCCCGAGGATCTGCCGCCCCTGGAACAGCTGCGGGTGGCCCTACGCACCTTCATCGACTTCGCGGATTCCTACGCCCCTTCCTACGCCGCCCTGCTCAACGGCGGCTCGGTGATCTCCACCGAGGAGACCGAGGCCGAGATCGACCGCGTCCGCGAGGGCGTGCGCGCCCTAATTCTCCAACGCACCGGCATCGAGGGCCCCTCGCCCAAACTGCTGCTGAGCCTGCACTGCTGGGTGTCAGCGGTCGAGACCGCGGTGATGTTCTGGCTCCGCGACCATGGCATGTCCCGCGAAGAACTCGCCGACTGGCTGCTCGACCAGCTGATAGCCATGCTGACCGCGGCCGGAGGCCCCCAGGAAGAACTGGACCGCCTCGCGGCCCACATCACCTGACCCCCCCAAAAAAAATCACCTGCCCCACAACGAATCACCGCCCCCACACATCACCTGACCCCACAACGAGTCGCCCCCAGGCAGACACTGATCCACAGGCCGCCACACCTGAGATGGCGCTGCCCCTGCTCGGCGTGTTCTTCTCGAATAGGGGGATCTTCACGTCCCGCCCACTTCGGCATGCCCAAAACAAGCAGCAGCAGAGAAAATCCCGCTCTCCCCACCCCGGAGCTCACCGGGCCCCGCATCCAGGGGCTTACCCGACTGGGGGTCCAGGATGACCCGGCGCAGGACGCCATCCGCCGCACCGCATCCATCGCCATCACTTCGCCGTCCTGGGTGGCCGCGAACCAGGTCCGCGCGGCAGGCGTCGAAAGCCTTCTTGTACTGGTCCTCCACCAGGGTCGGGTTCAACTTGGCCGCCACATCCCGACCCGCCCGGGTGAGTTCGTTGCAGGACAGAGTCGGGTTGTCCTTTTTCACGGCCATGATTCCGGCATCCATCATCTGGACAACTCGGAAATCGCCACACCCGCGTGCTACGCAAAGGGGCTGCTTTTCCGCCAGAGAGAAGGGCTGGCCGCAACCCGCACCTGGAGCTGTCCGCTGCTTCCGAAACCCCCTCATCCCCGGTGATCTTGCTACCAGAAGCAAGTTCAGCGCCGATTTCGCTTCTGGTAGCAAGATCATCTTCGAAACAGGGGCCCAAACCGTGCCCGGGGAGGCTGGTGGGGCGCTGTTGTGGTTCGCAGGCAGGCGTGACCGGCCGCGACACGCGACCCGGTCCCCGCAGAGCTGGGGAACCCGGGGCCCTCGCTGCCGCTTTTCCGTCTCGCCCGCCTCGACCGGCCGCGACACGTCCAGGCGTTGGGCTCCGAGGTGGGGGCCTTGCCCCTGCCTTCCCCGCATGGCCGGGGTGAGTAGTCATCCGGTGTACACCCGGTCCACGTTCTCAGGCCACCGGCCGCGCCTACGGTTTCGGATCGTCAGCTTTCCGGCTGGTGCCCCGCTGTGTTACCCGCTGTAGAAGGGCTCACCCATGACTGGCTCCTCCTCTGGCCGCTTCGGCTCCCCCGGCTCGCTTTCCTCTGATTCCTCTGCCCAGGCCGGGTTGGGGCGGCGGGGTTTCCTCACCACGCTCACCGGTGCCGCCGCGGCCGCTGCCGGGCTGACCTTCCTGCCTGAGGGCACCGCTCTGGCTCGGGAGGGCGCCGCGACCACTCTGGATGTCATCTCCGATATCCAGGGCGACCTGGCCGACTTCGCGCACGTTCTGGATTATCTGGACTCCCTCGGGACGGCTGACGCTCTCGTGGTCAACGGTGACCTGGTCGCCAACGGCCACATCTCCGAGTACGAGGCCTACCGGAGGGTGCTGGACTCGCACCCGCATCCGGAGCGGGTGATCAGCACCATCGGCAATCACGAGCTGTACAACAGCGAGCCCTTCGACATCCAGGTCGACCGGTTCGTGGAGTACACCGGCATGCCCGGGGTGTACTCGGAGCAGGTGGTGGGCGACGTGCCGCTGTTGGCGATCGGGACCACCGAGCCCTTCGCGGGCACCAGCCCTCCGTTCGTGACGCTGGGTGCCGAACAGCTGTCCTGGCTGGACGAGCGGCTGTCCCACTACGCGGGCAGCGGGCTTCCGGTGTTCGTGCTGAGCCATCATGTGCTGCCGGAGAGCATTTCCGGGACGACCGGGGAGGACAAGGCCCGGTTCTACGACCAGGACTTCGTGGACGAGATCGAGCTTCTGGAGATTCTGGGCGGGCACGCCGATGTCGTGTTTTTGTCCGGGCACACGCACTGGTCTTTGGAGCGTGACGACTGGGCTGTGCGCAAGGTGGTCTCCGGCGGCGATCCGCGGGGGTTCACGGTGGTCAACACCGGGTTCGTGCAGACCCTCTACGGTCCGAACGGCAACGGCGGCGAGCGGGCGATCGACGCCTCGGCGGCGCAGGGGCTGCGGATCGACGTGGCGCAGGACGGCACGGTGACCGTGCACGCGCATGATCTGAAGGCCGGCGCGGTGATCCGTTCGCTGGAGATCGAGGCTCCCACCGGCTAAGGGGCCACACAACGACAGAAGGCTCCATCCGTGTGGATGGAGCCTTCTCGCTGGTACCCCCGAGCGGATTCGAACCGCCGTTACCGCCTTGAGAGGGCGGCGTCCTAGGCCACTAGACGACGGGGGCCTCAACCAGTCCCTGGAGACTGATGGTCGAGAGGAACGTGAACCCACGATACCCACTCGAACCGGACACTGGCGACAAGCGCCAGTCAGAGAGAAAGCCTCCACGAAGTGGAAGCGTTCTCCTGTGGTACCCCCGAGCGGATTCGAACCGCCGTTACCGCCTTGAGAGGGCGGCGTCCTAGGCCACTAGACGACGGGGGCGCACTGTGGATCCGAAGATCCGTGCTGATCGCTACGCGATCATGCGCTGGCCTACCAGGACTCGAACCTAGACTAACTGAACCAGAATCAGTCGTGCTGCCGATTACACCATAGGCCAGTGCTCTTGGAGGACTTGGCGGCTTTCGCTGCCCTGTCCCCCTCGGCGACGTGTTTAACTCTAGCGGACATTCTGAGTACTCGCGAACCAGAATCGGGGTGACCGGGCTGTGGCCCCGGCCACCCCGTACAGATCAGGCGCACATCAGCGCTCTGACCGACGCACTGGTCAGCCTTCGTCGGCGGCCTTCTCTTCGGCGCGCAGGCGCTCTAGAGCGGCCTCCAGACGCGCCTGGACGCGCTCGCGGCCCAGCAGCTCTAGGGACTCGAACAGCGGCAGCCCGACGGTCCGTCCGGTGACGGCCACCCGCACCGGCGCCTGGGCCTTGCCCAGCTTCAGCCCGAGCGTGGCCCCGGTCTCCTCGGTGGCGGCCTTGAGGGCGTCAGCCGTCCAGTCGAGCTCGGGGTCAGCGAAGCGCGCGAGGGCGGCCTCCACCATCTCCTTGCCGACGCCCGGCTTCATCGCCTTCTTCCAGCTCTTCTCGTCCTCCACGGGCTCCTTCAGGAAGAGGAAGTCCACGTTGGGGACGATCTCGCTGAGCACCGCCACACGGCTCTGCGCGAGCGGGGCGACCGCGGCGAACGCCTCGGCGTCGTAGTCGGCGGCGTCCCAGGGGGTGCCCTCGCCGGTGAGCCACGGCTGGCAGCGCTCGATGAAGTCCTCGACGCTCAGCTCACGGATGTACTCGCCGTTGAAGGCGCGCAGCTTCTTCTCGTCGAAGAACGCGCTGGAGCTGTTGACGTCCTGGATACGGAACAGCGGCATCATCTCCGACCACGGCATGATCTCGCGGTCGTCACCCGGTGCCCAGCCCAGCAGCATCAGGTAGTTGATCATCGCCTCGGCGAGGTAGCCCTCCTCCTGGTAGGACTCCAGGGCGACCTTGTCCCGGCGCTTGGACAGCTTCTTGCGCTGCTCGTTGACGATGACGGGCAGGTGCGCCCACACCGGCGGGGTCAGATCCAGCGCCTCCCACAGCAGCTGCTGCTTGGGGGTGTTGGACAGGTGCTCCTCGCCGCGGATGACGTGCGTGATCCGCATCTCGACGTCGTCGAGCACGTTGGCCAGCACGAACAGCGGAGAGCCGTCAGCGCGGGCGATCACGAAGTCCTCGATGGAGGCGTGGTCGAACTCCACGTCGCCGCGGATCTGGTCGCGGACGACCGTGGGGCCGCCCTCGGGTACGCGGAAGCGCAGCGCCCGGCCCGGGCCAGGCTCCAGGCCGCGTTCCCGGCAGAAGCCGTCGTAGCCCAGGTACTGGTTGCCGCGGCGCTCCTGCACCTGCTCGCGGGTGCAGTCGCAGTAGTAGGCGCGGCCGGAGCGGTACAGCTCCTGCGCGGTCTCGCGGTGCTTGTCGACGTAGGCCGACTGGAAGTAGGGACCCTCGAAGTGCGGGTCGTTCTCGTCGATGCCGATCCACGACATCGCGCGGATGATGCCGTCGGTCCACTCGGGACGGTTGCGGGCGGCGTCGGTGTCCTCGATGCGCAGCACCATGCGGCCCTCGGGCTGCTGCTGGGCCAGAGCCCAGTTGAAGAGGGCGGAACGTGCACCACCGACGTGGAACATGCCCGTGGGGGACGGGGCGAAGCGGGTACGAATAGGAGTCTCAGTCACGGTCCCCAGGGTATCGGTGGCCCGGGATGACCTGTGGGAAGTCCCGGAGGGAGCGGAGGGGCGCGGTCCGCCCCGTGCACCGGTGGCGACCGGTCAGGTGCTGCTCGGCAGCGGCCTCGGGTAGGCCGGGCCCAGACCGAACTCACGGGAGAGGGCGTCCGCGAAGCCCGCGGCGATCTTCAGCTCCCCCCTGCCGTTCGGATGCGTTCCGTCGTAGGTGTCCTCGGCCGTGTCCCACAGCTCAGCCCCGGCCAGATCGAAGCTGACGACCGGGGACCGCTCGGTGGACAGGTCCTCGCTCACCGACTGGACAAGTTCGTTGTAGACGTACAAGCGCAGGGCGAAGCCCTCGTCGCTGTCGGCCAGGGCGATGCGCGGAGCCTGCGCGAGGAGGATCCGGATGTCGGGGTTGGACGCACGGGCGCCGAGCACGTAGGAGCGCAGGCGTTCCTCCATCTCCTCGGCGGAGATCGGGAACAGCAGGTCGTTGACACCGATCATGGTGCACAGTACGTCCGGCTGGTACGCCCGGACATCCTCCTCGATGGTGGTGGCCGCCTCGTCCAGGGTGCGGCCCCAACGGGCGTTGTGGTCCTGGTCGAAGTCCGGGTTCCGGTACTCGACGCTGTCCGGGTCACCGTCATCGGGTTCACCGCCGGTGAGCTCGGGCGGGATGATCTGCTCGGGTGTGGCGAGCGAGGTGAAGGGGCCGACGAAGTCCAGGCTCTCGATATGGGGGTCGAGGTGGTTCCACAGGTGGAAGCGCCAGGTCTTGTCACCGTCGGCGCCCTGGGTCATGGAGTCCCCGGCCAGCATGATGCGCACCTGTGTCTGGCCGGTGCTGTCGGAGTCCGGGTCAGCGGAAGGATTGTCGGCCCCCGGGGAGAGCCGGGTGAGTATCCACAGGCCGGAACCCGCGAGCAGAAGGATCAGGGCGCACACACCTGCGGAGAGGAACGAGCGGGGGATGCGGCTGGGTGCGGACAACGGGTCAGACCTTCCGTGGTGCGTTGCGTGCTGCCCCGGGAAGGCAGCCGTGCGCGGGCGCGCCCGCGCACGGCCCCGAGGTCAGTCCCGGGTGACCACCCTGTTGCTGATGGCACCCAGACGTTCCACCGTAACGGTGACCTCCTGGCCGACCTCGACGGGGCCCACACCGGCGGGGGTGCCGGTCAGGACCACGTCGCCCGGGAGCAGCGTCATGAACGAGGTGACATAGGAGATGATGCCCGGGATGTCGTGGATGAACTGTGATGTACGTCCGTCCTGGCGCGTCTCGCCGTCCACGGTCGTGGTGACCGCCAGGTCCTGGGCCTCCTCGATGCTCAGCCCGGTGGTGATCCACGGCCCGATCGGGCAGAAGGAGTCGAACCCCTTGGCCCGGGTCCACTGCTTGTCCGTCTTCTGCAGGTCGCGAGCGGTGACGTCGTTGGCCACGGTGTAGCCGAAGATCACGTCCTTGGCGCGCTCCCGCGGCACCTCGCGGCAGGGCCGGGAGATGACGATGGCCAGCTCACCCTCGAAGTCCACCCGCTCGGAGGCCGAGGGGTAGAAGATCGGGTCGTTCGGCCCGGTGACGGCGGTGGACGGCTTGAGGAAGACCACCGGCTCGTCGGTGGACTCCCCCGTGATGTCCTTCATCTCCGCGACGTGGTCGGCGTAGTTCTTGCCGATGCACACGACCTTGGTGGGTAGGACCGGCGACAGCAGACGCACGTCGGAGAGCTTCGCGCGCTCACCCGTCAGCTTGATGTCCCCCAGCAGGGGGTGGCCCGTCAGCCGGGCGACGAACTCTTCCCCGCTGTCCGTGTCCGTGTCGATCAGGCCGAACCCGACCTCGTCACCGGCCGCGAACCGTGCGATACGCACCTGATGCCTCCCAGCAGCCCTGATTTCACTCGTTCTTGTCCGTCTGAAGCGTATCGGCGCCCAGGTGGGCACGGGGGAAGGCGGGCAGCCGGTGGGGCGGAGCCCCCGCGACAAACACCCGAAGCCGTGACACACCCACACTTCCCGGGACTCTGCCTGGCCCTTGACGGGGCCGATCTCTGGCATGCTGGGGTGCGTTAGACAAAACCCTCGGCCAGCCGCCGCTCCGAGGGTTGGCGGTACCGCCCGAGTGGGCGGGAACACCGCCCGGGGTGGCCGTCGCGACACTCGGCCGCTCCCGTGGGGACGCCTCCACCGACCGCCCTGGTCGGAGCGGACCCGCGGCCGCCGGAAGGCGCCGGAGGCCGGCCCTCCCCGCCCTCCCTGTTCGGGTCCCGGCGGAACCACCGTCCACTGTCGAGAGGTTGAGCCCCGTGCCCGCTCCCGCTCCCCGCGCCAAGCACCGCCGACGCCGTCGGTACCCCATGGGTCTGGCCCTGGGTCTGTGCCTGGTCTCGGGTGCCTCCGCCGTGTTGATGGTCAGCGTGCCCGAACCCGGCTCCGACGCGGGCTCCTCCGAGGAGACCTCCGCCACCGGCCCGATGGGCGACGGGATCCCCGACGAGGGCTCCGACCGCCGAGCCGCTCCCGAGGACGCCCCCGTGGCCGAGTCCAGCGCCGCCACGAACACCCCCTCCCCCAGCCCTTCGCAGGCCGAGGAGGACCTCCCGGTCCTGCTGCGCTCGGTGGTGGAGGAGGTCGACACCGCCGACGGCGACCTCAAGGTGGTCGAGGGCGAGGGCGAGGTCATGGGTGACGGCCCGCTGACGACCTTCACGGTCGAGGTCGAGGAAGGGCTGCCCGGCGAGGACGAGGACTTCGCGGACGCCGTGGAAGAGATCCTGGGCGACCCCCGCAGCTGGGGCAACGACGGGGACCGCTCGTTCCAGAAGGTGGACGGTGACGACGCCGACATCCGGGTGCTGCTGGCCGCGCCGGACACGGTCGACCGCCTGTGCGCCCCGCTGCGCACCAACGGGTACGTGTCCTGCGCCAACGGCAACCAGGCCATCATCAACCAGAACCGCTGGGTTTCGGGCGTCGATCACTTCGACGACGACCTGGAGACCTACCGGATCTACCTGATCAACCACGAGGTGGGCCACACCCTGGGCCACGGCCACGTGAACTGCCCGGGCGACGGCGAGCCCGCCCCGGTGATGCAGCAGCAGAGCCTGGGTCTTCAGGGCTGCGAGGCCAACGGCTGGGTGCATCCCTAGCACCCACTCGCCGCCTCTGGTATCAACGGGCCTCAGCGCTCCGCACCGGTTCCCAACCAATCCGGTACGGGGCGCGCGCCGAATGACCTTCGGACACGTCAGCGGATTTCCCGGACACGACGGGTATTCGCCGTGTTCCATAGGTCCTGGCCCCGAGCGAGCGGGGCCGTCCGTCGCCCGTGCGGGGCCCGCACCCCGCGCGTAAATCCGCCCGCCCTGCGTCGGGCGAGAGAGTGAGGCCGCATGTGTGACTGCCGTAAACCCCCCGCCGAGTCGGTGCCCGTCGTGCCGGAGGTGACCAGGCGCTCCGTGTTCGGGGTCGCCGGGGGCGGGGCCGTGGTCGGGGTGGTCACCGCCTGCGGTGGGGGCGAGGACACAGCGAACGTCGGGGACCCGGCAGACGTCGACGCCCCGATCGCCAGCACGGACGAGGTCCCCGTGGGTGAGGGCGCCGTCTTCAGCGAGCACGAGGTGGTCGTGACCCAGCCCGAGGAGGGCACCTTCCGTGCCTTCTCCACCAGGTGCACGCACGAGGGCTGTCCGGTCGACCAGGTCTCCGACGGGCAGATCCAGTGCCCCTGCCACGGCAGCCGCTTCTCGATCGAGGACGGCTCCCCCGTCGAGGGCCCGGCGGAGAGCCCGCTGGAGGAGATTCAGATCCGCGTCGACGGCGACTCCATCGTGCTGGCCTGAGCGCGCTCCGACCCCACACGAAGGGGCCGCGGTGGAATCCGATGGATCCCGCCGCGGCCCCGTCATCGGTTCAGGCTCTAGTCGCCCACCGAATCGTTGTACTCCTCGATGGTGCGGGACACCCCGGCGGCCGCGTTGGACATGGCCTCCTCGGCGGAGGTGTCGCTGGTCAGGGCGGCTTCCCAGCCCTCCTCAGCGGCGACCCGGGCCTCGGACATCACGCCCATCATGCAACCCGCGGTGTTCTCGTTGATCTCGGAGTCCGCCAGCTGGTTGGCGGCCACGGAGAACTGCGGGAACTCCTCGGCGCGCTCACTGGCCTCCGGGCCGTCGTAGCCCTCGGTGTTGACCGCCAGGTATCCGGTTCCCGCGTGCCAGACCGACTGGGACTCCGGGGTCAGCAGGAACTGGACGAACTCCCAGGACCCACGGATCTCCTCGGGGGTGTGCCCCTCGCCGTTGATCCACAGCGAAGCGCCGCCGATGATCGAGCCGCCCGGGTCGTCCGCGCTGATCAGCGGGAAGTACCCGGCGCCGACCTCGAAGTCGGACTGTTCGATGAACCCGCCCAGGGAACCGGTGGACTCCAGGGTCATCGCGGCGCGGCCGGAGGTGAAGGCGGCTTGGCCGTCGTCGGTGTTGCGGCCGATCTGCACCGCCAGGTCGTCCTCGATCATCTCCTCCCACCACTCGACGAGCTCCACGATCTTCGGGTCGTCGAAGAGCACCTCGGTGGCGCGGCCGTCGCGGCCGTTGGAGTTGTCGCAGTAGGGGGTGGCGGCGCGCGCCATGAACTGCTCGATGAACCAGCCGTACACGGCGGCGCCGAAGCCGTACTGGACCACGGTGCCGTCGTCGTCGGTGACGGTGAGCTGTTCGGCGGCCTCACGGATCTCTGCGAGGTCGGCGGGCGGGGAGTCCGGGTCGAGACCGGCCTCCTCAAAGGCGTCCCGGTTGACGTACATCAGCGGGGTGGAGTTGTTGAAGGGGAACGACCGCAGGTCGCCTTCGACCGTGAAGTAGTTGAGCAGCGCGTCCTCGATCGAGGACGTGTCGTAGTCGTCCTCGTCGACGAAGGACTGCGCGGGCACGGTCTGCGCGGAGTCGATCATGAACTGCGTACCGAGGTCGTAGATCATGATCAGCTCGGCGGTGTCGCCCTGCTGGATCGCGGCGCGGTGGCTGGCCAGCGCCTCGTCGTAGTTGCCCTGGAAGGAGCCGGTCACTTCGATCCGGCCCTCGTTCTGGGCGTTGAACTCATCGATCAGCCCGTCCAGCACCTGGCCGTTGGTGGCGTCCATGCTGTGCCAGAACTCGACCTGGACCGCCTCGTCGAGGCCGTCCAGGACCTCCGGGCCGGGGGCGGTGAGGTCGCTGCCGCCACCGCCGCCACCGTCATCGGAGCAGGCACTGAGGACCAGGCCCAGGCTCGTAAGCAGGGCTGCGGTCTTCACACCGCGGCGTCGGGGGGAACGTTTCATTTGCTACTCGTCTCCACTAGGTGTTTCGCGCCCTACTTGATAGCGCCCGCGGTCAGGCCCCGGACGATGAAGCGCTGCCCGAAGATCACGAGGGCGAGGGTGGGGATGACGGACAGGGCCGCGCCCGCCAGGACGAGGCCGGGGTTGGCCGCCTCCCCCGCCTTGAGGCTGTTCAGACCGATCTGCAGGGTCTGCATCTCGGTGCTGCGGGTGATGATCAGCGGCCAGAAGTACATGTTCCAACTGGTGATGAACACGTACATGCCGACGGCGGTCAGGGCCGGTTTGCTCAGCGGCAGCAGGATGGTCCACAGGAATCTGAGGTGCCCCATGCCGTCGATGCGCGCGGCGTCGTACAGCTCGCGCGGGAACTGTTTGAAGCTCTGGCGCAGCAGGAAGGTGCCGAACGCGTAGGCCAGGAAGGGCAGGACCAGCCCGGCATAGGTGTTGCCGAGCCCCCACCCGGTGAGGGTGAGGTAGTTCGGGATGAAGGTCGCCTCGGCGGGGACCATGAGCGTGGACAGGAACAGCGCGAAGATCACCGCGCTGCCCCGGAAACGCAGGAACACGAACGCGTACGCGGCCAGGGCCGAGGTGAACAGCTGGCAGACCGTGATGATTCCGGCCATGACCAGCGAGTTTGTGTACATGCGCAGAAGCGGGACGGCGGCCAGCGCGCCCTGAACGTTCTCGAAGTGCACACCAGTGGGCAGCAGCCGCGGCGGGAACGTGGAGAGTTCACGGGGCTCCATGAGGGTCCCGACGAACACGTAGTACACGGGGAACAGCACCGGGATGAGCAGTGCGGCCAGCATGAGGTACAGCAGGACGCGGCCGACGATGAATCCGACCCCGCGCCGGTGGCGCGCGCGGGGGCGCGGGGGCGCGGTGCGGGTGAGTTCGTCGGCGGTGGCGCCGCGGACGTCCGCGGTGCCCGAAACGCCGGCCGCGGCGGAGGTTCGGCTCATGAGTAGTGCACCTTCCGCTCGATGACACCGAACTGGACCAGAGTGCACACCAGGACCACCACGAGCAGGACGAGCGCCTGAGCGCTGGCCCGGCCGAAGTCGCTGGTGCCGTAGGCGAAGGCGTCCTGGTAGATGGAGTAGACGAGGGTGGTCGTGGAGCCGACCGGTCCGCCCGCGGTGAGGATGTGGATCTGGCCGAAGCTCTGGAGCGCGTTGATCGTGGAGATGACGATCAGGAAGAAGAGCTGTGGCCCGAGCATGGGGACGGTGACGTCCCAGGCCAGGCGCGGCCCGGTGGCGCCGTCGATACGGGCGGCCTCGTTGACCTCCTTGGGGATCGAGCCGATCCCGGCGGCGAGCACGAGGACGCCGTAGCCGAGGTTCATCCACACCGTGGTGAGGGCGACCGACCACAGGGCCATCTCCTGGGAGGTCAGCCAGGGGACCTGGTCGAGGCCCATGCGGTAGAGGATGCCGTTGAGGACGCTGTTGCCCGGGCTGTAGAAGACAGCGAAGATCACCGAGGCGCTGGCCACGGAGAACGCGAAGGGCAGGGCGAAGGCGCCGCGCAGGAACTTCTGGCCGCGCAGGACCCCCTCCATCAGGAGGACGATCACGAGGGCGCCGACGACTCCGGGAACCACGACCCCGAGGGTGAACACCAGGGTGGTGAACAGGATCCGGCCGAACTCGGGCGAGGCCATCTCGGCGAAGTGGCTCAGGCCGACGAAGCGGTTGGGCTGGCCGATGATGTCGTTGCCGTGCATCGACAGGTAGACGGTGCGGCCCAGGGGATAGACCAGGAAGAGCGCGAAGATTACTACGGAGGGACCGAGGAAGCCCCAGGCGAGGAGCGCGTCCCGGCCCGGACGGGCGCGTTGGGGTGAGGACTTGGGGGTTGGTCGCGACGCGGCGCGGCGTTCGGACACCGGGCCGGCGCTCACGCCGTTCCCCCCGTCCGGTCGGATGGTGGCTGAGGACACGCCCCGAAGTCTTCACGGGGCAGGTGGCCTGCGGTTCGCGGGAAGGCGAACTGTACGCCAACGGAAGGGCGCGCATCGGTGAGGACCGTCATCTATCACCACTCGTACATCTCGGGCTTCGCCAAAGTTCGCAGTATCGAGTGGCCGGGGTCACACTGGCTATGGCCTCAAGGACAGGCCTGTCTTACCTCCAGGTAAGGTCCGGCCGCCTGACCAAGGGTTTCGGGCCAGGCGGCCGGGTGACAAGAGACGTGTGTTCCACGGGGTTCAGGTCACCCCGAACGGGTGCGGATGACGGAGCAGGGCCCCGGGAACCGGGGCTCAGCCCTGCGGGTAGCCCTGGCGCAGCAGCCCGTAGGTGATGGCCTGCTCCAGCGCCACCCACGAGGCGTCCACGACGTTCGGGCCCACGCCCACCGTCGTCCACTCCTCACTGCCGTCGCTGAAGGTGACCAGGATCCGGGTGATGGCGTTGGTGCCCGAGGAGCCCTCCAGGATGCGGACCTTGTAGTCCGTGAGCTCCAGCCCGGCCAGCGCGGTGTAGACGCTCTCCATCGAACTGCGCAGCGCCCGGTCCAGGGCGTTCACCGGTCCGTTGCCCTCGGAGGTGGCGATGACGCGCTCACCCTTGACGTCGAGCTTGACCGTGGCCTCGCTGAGGCTCTCGTAGTCGCTGGCCAGCGGGCTGGACCCGGCCGCCGGGCGGCGCTCGGTGATGACCCGCCAGGACTCGGTCTCGAAGTAGCGGACCGGGGCACCGAGCTCCTCGCGCAGCAGCAGCTCCAGGGAGGCGTCGGCCGCCTCGAAGCTGTAGCCGGACAGTTCCAGGCTCTTGACCCGCTCCACGACCCGCCCGGACAGGGCACGGTCTCCGGCCAGGTCCAGCCCCAGCTCCTGGGCCTTGAGCTCGATGGAGGCGCGCCCGGCCATGTCGGAGACGAGCATGCGCATGCGGTTGCCGACCAGCTCGGGGTCGGTGTGCTGGTACAGGTCGGGGTCGACCTTGATGGCCGAGGCGTGCAGCCCGGCCTTGTGCGCGAAGGCTGACACCCCCACGTAGGGCTGGTGGGTGTCGGGGGCGAGGTTGACGAGCTCGGCGATGGCGGTGGCCACCCGGGTCATCTCACCCATGCAGCCCTCGGGCAGGACGTCCATGCCCCGTTTGAGGTTGAGCGCGCCCACCACGGAGAAGAGGTTGGCGTTGCCCACGCGCTCGCCGTAGCCGTTGGCGGTGCACTGCACGTGTGTGGCGCCCGCGTCCACGGCTGCGAGGGTGTTGGCGACGGCGCAGCCGGTGTCGTCCTGGGCGTGGATGCCCAGGCGGGCGCCGGTGGCCTCCAGTACCTCGGTGACCACGCGGGTGACGTCGCTGGGGAGCATGCCCCCGTTGGTGTCGCACAGCACCACCACGTCGGCCCCGGCATCGGCCGCGGCCCGCACCACGGCGAGCGCGTACTCGGGGTTGTGGTGGTAGCCGTCGAAGAAGTGCTCGCAGTCCACGAACACGCGCTGCCCGTGTTCGTGCAGGTGGGCGACGGTGTCGGTGACCATGGCGAGGTTCTCGTCGAGGGTCGTGCGCAGGGCACGTTCGACGTGCCGGTCATCACTCTTGGCGACAAGAGTGACGACCGACGCGCCGCTGTCGCGCAGTGCGGCCACCTGAGGGTCGTCGGCGGCCTTCACTCCGGCCCGGCGGGTCGCCCCGAACGCGGAGAGTTGCGCGTGCTTCAGCGTCAGCTCTTGTGAAGCCCGCTGAAAGAATTCGGTGTCCTTGGGGTTGGCCCCGGGCCACCCACCCTCGATGAACGCCACTCCGAAGTCGTCGAGCAGCTTCGCGATGGCCAGCTTGTCGGAGACCCGAAGATTGATCCCCTCGCGCTGGGCTCCGTCGCGCAGCGTGGTGTCGAAGACGTGGAAACTGTCGTTCCTCATGGATGGAACTCCCGGTCGATGCTGTGTGTGGCGGTCCCGACCAACAAAAAAGACCCCTCGTGGACACGAGAGGTCAGCGCGCTGGCAGGGTCCGGATTCTTCCCTGCGTCTACGCGGGAAGTCGTCAGCCAGCGCGCCCCAAAATAATGAGTACCTGGGACAGCATGAGGCCAGTGTGCCACACGGCCCCCGGAGAGACGCAGTTCGGGGCCCATGTGTCTCATTCCCTGAGACGAAAGTTTCTCAGAACGGACACAACGGGCACTTTTCCACAGCCGGAGGAAAAGTCATGACAGCCGCCCCGGAGCCGCTTACGCTGGGAACATGAGCACAGTCTCGGCAGATGAACTGGCACTCCACACATCGAAGGTCCTCTCCCAGGTACAAAGGGGCCACGAGATCGAGATCACCGACAGCCATGACAAGGTGGTCGCCCGTATCGTGCCCACAGGGACGAATCCCCTGAGCGAAATGATCCGTTCCGGAGACATGAGGCCCCCTGTACTTCCAGGCCCGATTCCGGCACCCACCGGGCCGATCAGAACCACTCATGAGGCAGGAGCGCTCCTGGAAGAGATGCGGGACGAGGAGAACCACTAAGTGCTCTACTGCGACAGCGCAGCGCTGGTGAAGCTCATCAGGCGTGAACAAGAGAGTGACGCGCTCTTCGAGTGGCTGACCCAGAGGCAAGAGGTTCCCCTCGCCTCATCGGCTCTGGCTGAGGTGGAAGTGCCCAGGGCCCTGCGCCGCAGCGAACCGCAATTGCTGGGAAGTGTGAGCCCGGTGCTCGGCAGAGTTCACCTCTACGAGATCAATGGAGCCGTACGGGCTGCTGCGGCTGCCTACACGGAACCACATCTACGTTCACTCGATGCAATTCACCTGGCAACCGCCCATTCGGTCCTAGGGAGCAGCATCACCGCGTTCGTAACCTATGACAAGCGCCTGCTCACCGCCGCTGAGCAGGTCGGGCTTCCCGTCGCCAGCCCGGGGGTCTGAGCCCCGGCCCCGGACAGGAGAAGGGCCGCCGTCGGGCGTGCTGACGGCGGCCCCTGCCGGTCATCCGGCTTCTCCACTCCTAGAAGCGCGTGATCCAGCCGTGCTTGTCCTCGCGCAGACCGGTCTGCAGGCCCACCAGCTCCTCGCGCAGGCGCATGGTGACCGGGCCGGGCGTGCCGTCGCCGATGGTGAACTCGCCGTCGTCGCTCTTGACGTGGCCGACCGGGGTGACCACCGCGGCGGTGCCGCAGGCGAAGACCTCGGTCATCTCACCGGACTCGGCGGCGGCCTTCCACTCCTCGATGGACAGCGGCTCCTCCTCGGCCGGGATGCCCAGGTCCGGGGCGAGGGTCAGCAGCGACTCGCGAGTGATGCCGGGCAGCAGGGTGCCGGTCAGCGGGGGCGTGCGCAGGCGGGCGTTCTCGCCCTCGCCGAACACGAACCACAGGTTCATGCCGCCCATCTCCTCGACCCAGCGGTGCTCGCGGGCGTCCAGCCACACGACCTGGTCGCAGCCCTTCTCCACGGCCTGGGCCTGGGCCAGGAAGCTCGCGGCGTAGTTGCCCGCGAACTTCGCGGCGCCGGTGCCGCCCGGGGCGGCGCGGGTGAAGTCCTTGGACAGCCAGACCGTCACCGGCTTGACGCCGCCGGAGAAGTAGGAGCCCACCGGCGAGGCGATGAGCAGGTAGATGTAGCTGCGCGAGGGGTTGTTGACCCCCAGGCCCACGTCGGTGGCGATCATGAACGGGCGCAGGTAGAGGCTGAAGTACTCCTTGGACGGCACCCACTCGCCGTCGTGCTCGAGGAGCAGCTCGATGGACTTGAGGAAGAGCTCCTCGGGCAGGTCCGGCATCGCCATCCGCGCAGCGCTGCGGTTGAAGCGGGCCGCGTTGGCCTCGGGGCGGAAGGAGGCGAGCGAACCGTCCGGGTGGCGGTAGGCCTTGAGTCCCTCGAAGATCTCCTGGGCGTAGTGCAGGGCAGCGGTGGCCGGGTCCAGGCTCAGCGGACCGTACGGCTCCAGCTTGGCGTCGTGCCAGCCCTTGCCCTCGGTGTAGCGGATGGTCACCATGTGGTCGGTGAACACCTGACCGAACCCGGGGTTCTCCAGCAGTGCCTCGCGCTCCTGCGGGGTCTTCCGCTGGTCGGAGAGCTGGATGTCGAACGTCAAGCCAGTGGTGGTGGCGTTGTTGTCCATGTTGTCGGTGGTCCTCTCGGGTGCAACGGGTCGGCAGCGCCGCCGACCTGGGATCTAGTGTGTCGGAAGAGCGCACCCGGTGCCAGGGCGGAACCAAACGGAGCCAAACGGGCAGCGGGCGCGCCGGAGTGTTTCCAGGCGCGCCCGCTGTCGTCACAGGTGGCTTTTCAGTGGCTTCTGGGTCGGCCGCGCCTCGAAAACGGGCAGGGCCGACGGGGGTGGTGTCAGCCCTGCTCGGCTACTCGCGCGGCGAGGTCGTCGCCGATCTGGGTGGTGGACCGGACCGCACCGCTCTGGGCGCGGGTCTTCAGGTCCGCCGAGACCGCGGCCTCGATACGGCGTGCGGCTTCGGGTACACCCAGGTGGTCCAGCATGGTCGCGGCCGAGAGCACCGTGGCGGTCGGGTCGGCCTTGCCCTGGCCGGCGATGTCCGGCGCGGAACCGTGGACCGGCTCGAACATGCTGGGGAAGGTGTTGTCCGGGTTGATGTTACCGCTGGCGGCCAGGCCGATGCCGCCGGTGATGGCCGCGCCGATGTCGGTGATGATGTCGCCGAACAGGTTGTCGGTAACGACCACGTCGAAGCGGCCGGGCTGGTTGACGAAGAACATCGCCGCGGCATCGACGTGGCAGTAGTCCACGGACACCTGCGGGTACTCGGCGCCGACCTCCTTGACGGTGCGCTGCCACAACTCGCCGGCGAAGGTGAGGACGTTGTCCTTGTGCACCAGGGTCAGCTTCTGGCGGGGGCGGACCGCGGCCTTCTCGAAGGCGAAGCGGACCACGCGCTCGACGCCGAAGCGGGTGTTCACGCTGTCCTGGGTGGCGATCTCGTGCGGGGTGCCCTTGCGCAGCACGCCGCCCGCGCCCGCGTAGGGGCCCTCGGTGCCCTCGCGCACGACCAGCATGTCGATGTCCTCGGGGCCCACGCCCGCCAGGGGGCTCTCCACACCGGGGTACAGGCGCACCGGGCGCAGGTTGACGTAGTGGTCGAAGTCGAAGCGCAGGCGCAGCAGCAGGCCGCGCTCCAGGACCCCGCTGGGGACGGAGGGGTCGCCGACGGCGCCCAGGTAGATGGCGTCGTGCTCGCGCAGCTCGGCGGCGACGGAGTCGGGCAGCGTCTCACCGGTGCGGTGCCAGAGTTTGGCGCCCAGCTCGTACTCGGTGGTGTCGACGGCCAGGTCGAACTGGGCGGCCGCGACGCCCAGGACCTTGAGACCTTCGGCGACCACCTCGGAGCCGATCCCGTCACCCGGGATGACGGCCAGTTTCACGGTGCGAGCTGCCATAGGACTGCCTCTAACTCAGACGTGACCCGCCATGGAATTCTCACATAGCGAGACGATATGAACAGTAGATGAGACAACTGTACCGGCCCGAAGGACCGGCACAGCCGCCTACCCGCAAACACTGACCAAAGCGCAGCGAAGGCCTCAAAAGGCGCAGCACTCAGTCACGACGGTTGATGGCGTCCTGCAGGGCGCGGGCGATCTCGTCGTCGGTGTCAGGCGTGGACGGGTACTCGATCATGTCGTACATGTGATCCTCCGGATGCGATCGGATGCTCTGCGTGACGCCGGGAGCGTACGGCTCCGCCGTCAGCGTTCGACGGTGACGCGCGTCCGGGATCGGGTGGCGATCAGGGTCGAGCCAACCCTCACGGGCGCGCAACGTGGGCGGCGTTGTCCACGAAAAAGGGACAGGAGCTTCGCCCGGCGGGATCGACTGCCGGAACCGCCGGCGCGGGCCCCGGTGGGGGCGAGCGCAGCGGGGGACCGTGGCATCCGGCGATGGAGCCGATGCCACTGACTCCTAGGACTTCAGAATATCGGATGTCCAACTATATGACCAGAGCTTCTCGCATCGTGAGACGATTTCGCGTCACTGCAGGTCAACGGATCACCGACAAATCAACAGATCACCGACTAAACATGACATAAGCGCCACGCCCTCGACGTGGCGCGCCGAACCTACCGACAGGGCCGGAGCGGTCCTCGCGGTGCGGGTCCCGTCCGGTCAACGCTCACCCTCGCCGCACAGCGAGCAACAGCCGGGACAGCCGCCCTCCGGTCAACGCCCGGATCCGGCGCTCCCACCGCTCGGCCTCTGCGCGCCACCGCTCCTCGTTCCGCTCCGCCTTGAGCATCTTCTTGTGCCAGTCCTTCGGAGGCCGCTCACCCGACTCCCTGTCCGCGATCAGGACCTCGTACCGGTCCATCAGGTGCAGTCCCCACAGCTGTGCGACCAAAGCGTCCCGCTCCCCCGCGCTCGCACCCAGGTGGCGGGCCCGGGCAAAGGCGGCAGTGCGCTCCAGGCGCAGCGCCTCACCGCGGTCACGGCCCGCACTCCGGATCAGGACGAGACCGGCGCCCTCCCGGTCGGCGGCCCCGGTCAGGGCCCGCACCGCGCCCGGGCGCGAGAGGGAACCCGGAGAGACCATCAGCCGGAAGGGCACGTCCGGGTCAGGGGACGGTTCGGACTCGACGAACTCCACCCGGGGCTCGCACCGGTAGTTCTCGTGCACCAGCCGCACGTCCACCGCCGGATCGTCGATCGTGCCGTGCCGCCCCGGGGTGACCCGACCCCACTCCCCCACCAACCGGATACGAATGTCGGCAGTGTCCCCGCCCAACAGAGCGTCCACCGTCGCCGAGACGTCGTCGAATCTGCGGCCGACCGTGTCGACCACCACATCGACGAACGGCACCTGCCAGGTCCGCCGAGGCGAATCCCTACGACTCCCCTGACGGGGGATCCGGTTCTCCTTGAACGGGCGGCCGAAACGGACCGCGGCTACCCCGCGCCGCTCCGTGGTCGGACGCCCCAGGTGCCATCCGACCGCACCGGGCTCCGGAACGAACACCGCGCCCCGCTGGGACAACCGGTACCCGAGTTCGCTGTCCTCTCCCATTGCCATCGCCGGATCCATCCCTCCAGCGCTCTCGAAAAGCTCACGCCGCACAGAGGCCGTGGCCCCGGTGAAGACCTCCCAGGCCCGGTGCCCTGCCGTCCGGAGGCCGTCAGTGGACTCCAACACCTCGGACACCCATTCCATGGTGTTCCCCGGCCCCAGAAAGTCCGCGGCCGAGCCGTCCTCCACCCGCTCGCGCATCCCGGTGGCGGTGAGCCCGGTGTCCGGAGCGTCCGTGAAGACGACCCTGCCCATGACGGCGAGGTAATCAGCAAGGTGGTGCCAGCGCAGGTGCGCCTCCACGTGCTCGCGGTCGGCGACCATGTCGGCGTCCAACCTCATGACGACGGGCGCCTCCGTGGCCTCCACCCCGGCCTGAACCGCGTGTCCTGGGCCCCATCCGTGTGCGGGGGCGGTGACCAGGCGCGTGTTCTCGGGGCGGATCGGCGGGAGCACCAACGCAGGCTCACTACCGTCATCCACCACCACAACCTCCATCAGGTGACCCGGATAACTCTGCGCCGCCAACGACGCCAACGTCAGGTCCAACTTCTCCTGACCGCCATAAGCCGGAACCACCACACTCACCGACAACACCGGATCCCAACCACCCAACGGCGGCGGCTCCAACACCGAATAGTCGTTACACCGGATCAACGGACGCGGAGCGCATCCCCTCAACCCGACACCGGCAGCCCCCGTACCCCGCACCGCTCCGTCACCGATCACCATGCGCTGTCCCGTCCCGTCCTCAACCAATGATCCGGCACAGGAACCGTCCAGTCCGGCTCCTGGTCAACCAGTGGAACCGATGCTTCAGCCGCTCCACTCGAACCTTCTGCGCCTCGACCCGGGCACCCGCCCGCTCCAGCTGTTCCTTCCAGTCCGACGGGGTCTCCGGTATCGGGTCCTGCGGTGTGAACAGCTGGCTCTGGCCGTCGAGCCAGTGCGTACCGAAGAGCTCGTCCACCATGGCGTCGAGCTCGTCTTCCCCCGCCCCCAGCCGACGCGCGCGGGCGAAGGCCGCGGTGCGCTCCAGCCGGGGGCCGCCGAGGTCGTCTCCGGGGGCGGTGGCTCGCAGCAGACCCGCGCCCGCCGCATCCGCCTGTTTGATCATGTGTTCCACGGCGTGCCGGGCCAGCGGTTGTCCGGGACCCACCCGTAGCCGGAAGGGCACGTCCGGGTCAGGGGCCGGTTCGGACTCGACGAACTCCACCCGGGGCTCGCACCGGTAGTTCTCGTGCACCAGCCGCACGTCCACCGCCGGATCGTCGATCGTGCCGTGCCGCCCCGGGGTGACCCGACCCCACTCCCCCACCAACCGGATACGAATGTCGGCAGTGTCCCCGCCCAACAGAGCGTCCACCGTCTGCGCCACCTCTTCGAAACCGCTGCCGGTGGTGTCGACCACCGTGTCGACCCGGGGCACCTGCCATTGCCGGCCAACGCGTTTGCGGTTGTCACCGACCAGGGGGAGGCGGTTACCGACGAACGGGTACCGGAAGCGGGCACCGTCTTCTTTGCGGGTCTCCATCTGTGGACGGCCCAGATGCCAGCTGCTGGTGTCCAGTTCGGGGACGAACACGGCGCCGTGCTGGGCGAAGCGGTATCCGAGGTGGGTGTCCTCGCCCAGGACGAGTTCGGAAGCTGCCCCGCCGGATTCCTCGAAGAACGTGCGGCGCACCGATCCGGTGGCCCCGATAAAGTGCCGGAACGCTGTGTGTCCGCCGGTTTTCAGATTCCCCGTCCGCTTATAGGCCCTGCCCAGCCACTCGAGCTCCTCACCCGGCCCCTCGACCAGGGTCTGCGGCTCCCCCCGTTCCATCGCTTCCCTGACCTCGGTCGGGGTCAGGGAGCCCGGTGTGTAGTCAACGCAGCGCAGATGTCCGGTGACGGCGAGGTAGTCGGCCAGGTGGTGCCAGCGCAGCTGCGCCTCCACGTGCTCCCGGAAGACGATCATGTCCGCGTCGAGGAAGAGCAGAGCGTCTGCGTCCGACGCTGCCGCGCCGGAGCGCACTGCATGCCCGCGGGCCCAGCCGCCGGGCAGACTCGGTACGATCCGCGTGTTCTCGGGGCGGATCGGCGGGAGCACCAACGCAGGCTCACTACCGTCATCCACCACCACAACCTCCATCAGGTGACCCGGATAACTCTGCGCCGCCAACGACGCCAACGTCAGGTCCAACTTCTCCTGACCGCCATAAGCCGGAACCACCACACTCACCGACAACACCGGATCCCAACCACCCAACGGCGGCGGCTCCAACACCGAATAGTCGTTACACCGGATCAACGGACGCGGAGCGGGATCGGCGAGTGTGCGCTCTTCGCGCGGACCACCTTGGACAAGGGTCATTATTGGCTCCTGTACGTCGTCAGAGCAGGCCAGGAGGTCGGCTCGTCCTTGGGATCGGATTCCAGAAGTGCGCTGGGCCGCCACCCTGACCACTGCTGCTGAGGGTCCTTCAGGAAGTAGCCGGGGGCTTCCTGCCAGGTATGGCCCTTTCTCCTACGCCGAATGAGGCATCCCAGGCCGTGTGAGCGGTAGATGAAACCGCCGATCCTCCGTGCGTCCTCCAACAGTGCGCCGTCCTCCCCCAGACCCAGCGGCCGAAAGCCGCCCACCTCCTCCAGAAGCGAGCGGTCGGTCATCAACCCAGCTCCGGTGACGTGTCTGGCGAAACGCTCCGAGGGCACGAACCGCCGCACAGTGACGTCCAGTTGTTCCAGATAGTGGTACTCGGTCGCGCAACCCACCAGGTCGGCGCCGGAGTAGCGGCGGGCCAGCACCAGATCCGACAGGTGCTCGGGCCCGTACCAGTCGTCATCATCCATCTTCGCGACCAGGAAACCGCTCGCCCGCCCGATCGCCCCGTTCAACACCGAACCGAACACCATGTCCGCATCCGGCCGCCACACCACCAACTCCCGGCCAAGAGCCCGGTAGGCGCCCACCGCCTCGGCCACCCCCGGCGCGTCCGTGTCGAAACCGTGCAACGCCAGCACGACCTCCACCTCCACACCCCGCTGACGCGCCACCTGCCGCAGAGCGAAACCCACCATCTCCGGCCGCCGCGTACACAACACCACCGACACCGACGGATCAGAGAAAGCACCCCGC